>NZ_JAFLMY010000032.1:0-47170 GCF_017313375.1 Agrobacterium sp. Ap1 | reverse complement strand
CAGCAAGCTGACACTCATCCGGCCCTCTGGGATGAGCCGTGGCCGTCTAAGCTACACCACTCCCTGGGACACGATCCTTCTTGCGCTTGCATCGATCTATGACGGCGGCTCGCGGGGCGATGCAGCCCGGCTCGGCAGCGTTACGGTTCAGATCGTTCGCGACTGGGTGGTGCGTTTCAATGATCGCGGTATGGGGTCGGAACAAGAGCAGTCCGAAATCGTACGCTAAGGCCGAACGAAACCGGAACGATCCTGTAGATCGGATGTGCAGCATCCGATCTCTGTGGATTGCCGTCGACATGCGCCAGTTTTGATTTCTCTGTCCGGTCCGACTCGACAACGCTTCACACAGGTTGGTCGTTAATGGAGTCGGGCGATGGCAAAGCGCAAGCTTCTCAAAGATCAAGATCGCCGGAAGCTTTTCGATATCCCAGTCGACGAGGACAGCTTCATCCGCCACTATTCGTTGTCATCGGCGGATCGCCTGGAGATTGAACTGCGGAGACGTAATCACAATCGTCTCGGCTTTGCCATCCAGCTATGTCTGATGCGATACCCGGGTCGAGTGCTTGGAGCAGAAGAAACTCCGCCTCGCGCCATGCTGAAGTATGTTGCTGATCAGATCGGCGCCGCTCCAGGCGAATTTGGACGATCGCTCGGCGTCAGCCCGACAACGCTAAGCGAAACTGTCCGGCGGCTGGAGGAACGGCTGGGCGTTCGCCTGCTTCACCGCACGACGCGCAGCGTCTCTCCAACCGAAGCTGGCGGGCGGCTCCTCGAGCGACTGGCTCCGCTGCTCACGGAAATGGATGCGGCGCTTGCCAGCCTCAACGACCTGCGCGACAAGCCGGCGGGCATTCTCCGGCTCAACGTGCCTGTCGGTGTCGCGCGCCTAGTGCTTCCGCGACTTCTTCCGCAGTTTTTGAGCCTCTACCCGGAAATCCAGGTTGAGGTGGTCGCCGAGGATACCATCGTGGACATGCTCGCAGCGGGAGCTGATGCCGGAATCCGTTACGGAGAGAAGCTGGAGCAGGATATGATCGCAGTGCCGATCGGGCCCCGGGCCCAGCGGTTCGCCATGGCGGCTGCGCCTGCCTACTTCGCAACGATGGGCGTCCCCGAGCATCCGCGGGACCTGCTGCAGCACCGATGTCTGCGTGGGCGGTTCGACAACGGGACGCTGTTCAGTCCCTGGGAGCTAGAACGCGGTGACGAGACGGTCCGCATCGAGCCGCAGGGGCCGCTCACCGTGAGCATCAGCGGCGCGATAATTTTGGCCGTCGACATGGCAGTCGCCGGTGTCGGCATCATCGGACTGTTCGAGGAATGGCTGCAACCGCATATCGAGGCGGGCCACCTCGTGCCGGTTCTTCCCGAGTGGTGGTCTTCTTTTCCAGGGCCGTTCCTCTACTATTCCGGTCGCCGCTTAGTGCCGCCGCCGCTCCGCGCCTTCCTCGACTTCATAAAGCAGTGAAGTCTCCAAAATCTAGCAGCGTCATCCAGAGCGCTACCCGAGAACGGCACGGGCTTTTGATGATGACCACATCGAACAGGCGAAAATACCGGACAGCTATTTAAGCAGTAGCCGCCGAACTTTTCCCAGGCCGCCCGCTGATCTGAGTTATACACCTTGGTCTTTCAAAACCTGACACCGAGCTTGGCGTTGAAGCCATGGTCCTGGGCGCCATCGCCAAACTGCCCCTGATAGGCAATGGCGAGGGTAGCGTCTGGTGCGATATCGACATTGACACCGGCCTCGAACACGGCTGCATCCTTTGCAAGCGGATTGCCGAACACGGTGAAGGAATCGGAACCGGCGAAAGCGTGAATGGCGGTGGGCGTGATGTCTCCAAAGGCATGCCTCCATCCCAGCATGCCGGCGAGATCCATCTGCATGCTTCCGATCCACACATCTGTTTCGGCGCGAACTCCGAGAGTGGCAAAGGTCGTATCTGTCGTTTCGCCGGTGGAGGCAATAACCGCAGCGCCGCCATTTTCCCTGAAGCCATCCGTCTTGACGGTGACATGGGCAAGATTGACGAAGGGCTCGAAGTGACCGGCCGGCGTCTCCATCCGGTAGCCAAGTTCGCCGAAGGCCTGCAACGTGCCGGCATCGTAGCTTGCCGACAGACGGTCCGCAAAGCCGGTGAAGTCGACAGAGCGGCTGGTGTTGATGTCGCTCCAGCCATAGGCGACGCCCGAGCGGAACGACAGGGCTTGCCATTCTGCCCCTGCATAGAGCCCAACATGATAGGTGTCGCTCAAGGCTGACGAGGCACGGTCATCAGCATCAAAGGACGAATGGCTATAGCCGGCCAGCAGGCCCAGCCGCCAGGCATCGGTGACCATTGCGTCGGCGCCTCCGATAAAGCCCCCGGTCGAGCGATCGAGACTGGCGGCATTGCCGTTTGCATCGGTTGACCCCCATGAACCAAAACCCGTGCCCCAGAAGGCAAGACCAGACGAGGCCGTCCCGGGAGTTGAATCAGCGCCAAGGGCTGAGCGCAACCGATCATTGACCGTATTCCGGATATGGCGTGAATCCTCGATCAACCCTGTCACCACCGATGCGTGGATCTCACCCGAAAGCTGGTCGAATGCGGCCCGGGCCGTTCCCTCGTCGAGCTGCACGACCGCGTCGTGAAGCGCGTTACCATTGCGCAGGCTTTGCAATCCTTGCGCAGCGGCAATCTGATTGTGCGTCTCGGCGACCGTGGCAAAGTCGATGTCGTTTCGGGTCAGTGAGAGCGTGACATCATTGCCGTTATAGCCAAGCGTGGGATCGAGGAAGGCGAAGTCGGAGGTAACCGCGTCAAAGGAACCGTTCACACCATGCTGCGCCGAAAGGATCGTGTAGGTGGCCGCCGGATCATATGTACCGGTCATGCCGATATGGGCAACAGTGCCACCGTTGAGGGTGGCCGACCCCGTCACCTTGATCAGGTCGCTTTGTTTGCCGCCCGGAGCGACCTCGACCTCGTAGCGGGAGCCGGCATCAAGGACCAGATCGCCATCAACTGTCAGCGTGCCTATCGAATTGCCGGGTGCCAGGATCGAACCGGAAGCCAGTGTCACCGTCGATCCCGTTCCTGATCCAATCGTGCCTGCGCCCTGCAGACGCCCGCCGTTCCCAATCAACGCAGAGCCGCCGAGTGCCTCGTTGACGACAAGCGTCGTGCCCGAAACCTGACTCAGGCCTGCAAACGCGGAATTGTCGCCGGTCAGCGCGATCCGGCCTCCGCCATCGAAGGCAATGGTTCCCGAACCAGAGATGGCTCCACCATAGGTCCCGTTGTAGTCCTGGCTGAAAGTGAAGCGGGTCGCAGATGCCAGATTGAGATCGCCTGCGAAGCGGTCCGTCGCCGAAACGATACCGCCCTCCGTCACGGTCCAGTCGAGCATCGATACCCCGCCAAGGGTGAGCGTTCCTGCGCCACGCTTGATCATCTCGCCGCCGGCGCCGTCCAAGCCAGCGATATCGCCGGCAAAATACCCGTTCCTGGCTTGATCGAAGATTACGGCCCCGGCGTTGGCGATTGAACCGTGGATGGCATTTGTATTTGCGACCAGAGTTCCCGCCCGCACAAGCGTGTTACCCAGGTAGGAGTTTTCTCCTGTCAGTTTCAGCGTACCGTCGCCAAGCTTTTCGAAACCCCCTGGCCCTGAAATCGAACCGGACAGGATAAGCTCGCGATCGCGGAAAACATCGACGCGGCCGAAAGCGTTAAGGGCGATTGCACGGCCGGAGCTGAAGCCAGTCGTCGTGGCCAGCGTTCCTCCATCGAAGATCAATCCACCCGACGACGCGCCGAGATTGGCGTCCGACGACAGCCATAGCGTCCCGGCGGCAATCCGGGTACCGCCGGTGTAGGCGTTGTTGCCGGTCAGGACCAGGGACCCGGCGCCGGTCTTTACAAGACTGGAGGCGCCACTGAGCGTTGCGGATATTCCGGCCGCCATTCCACTGTCTGAAGCTCCGCCATCGCCAACCCTGATGATGGTCTCGCCACTGAGGCCAAGCAGCTCGACAGGATCGCCCGAGACGCGATATCCGTCGGTGGCAAACTGCATGCCAGTGACGCCGACCGCGCCTGCGGTATCATCGACCGCGACTGCCCCGGACATTCCCTGAAAGATCGCAAAAGTCGGATTCGGTTTGAAGGATCCGTTGACCGAGCCATTGTCGGAGGTCCAGTTGCGCCCGACGGCCGTCCAGGTACCGGAGCCTCCATCCACGGCATCATTATCGTGTAATGCTGCGTTGCCGCCGTCCCAGAAACCGAGCTCCGCCCCGGCGGTTGAGACCAGATTGACCCGACCCTCGACCGCGGTCTGAATGGAGAGATCGTCCGCGGTGACGCCGGCCGGCGTCGTGCCAATGGTCAAGCCATTGTCCGTCAATGCTCCGGCGTAGTCGAACAGTCGGTAAACCCCGGCACCGAACCCGCCCTGATCGGTGACCTGAAGCTTGCCGTCGAGTGTGAGGTTGCCCCCGACGTCGAAGAGCGCCGGCGATGAGATTCCTCCCAGCGCGACATCAATCGTGCTGCCCCTATCGAGCCTCAGATCACCGTTAATAGACAGGGACTGTCCCTGTTGGCCCGACAGAATACCACCGTTGGAGAGCGTCAGGCTGCCCTCAATCGCACCGCGACCCTCAACCCGTCCGGCGTCAGAGGCGGCAACATCGCCGCCGAAGAGGCCGTTCACCTGGAAGCTGCCGCCGTGCACCGATGCTGAGCTTCCCGTACCGTTGGCGGACCCAAGTTGCCCCGTCAGGTCGACAGCGCCCTCGGTGATCACCAGACCGCCGAAGAAGCCAGCACTGCTCCCGGAGAGCGTCATTGTGCCTGCACCGCGTTTTTCCACTTCTCCGCCGCCGGTGATCGGCATGGACAAGGCAAGAGTGTCATCATTGTCGATCGTCAACCGCGTGGCGGCGTCGTTGAGATTGACCGAGGATGCCGCGAATGAGGCTACGCCGCCGTCGCCGATCTGAAGCTCGCCATCCGCGACCGTTACCCCGCCTGAGAATTCACCGTCGCCCGTCAGGATCAGTGTGCCCGCTCCCGACTTGTTCAAAATGTTGAAGCCGCCATTCTCCCGGATGTTCGCGCCTATCGTATCCACCCCAGAGGTGTTCAAGCCGAATGTCACAGTGCCGGAGTTCGCGTTGATATCAGCGACGTCGAGGATGCCATCATTTCTGATATTGATCGCGGTGGTGTTTTCGAGGTCGAGAACATTGGCGGTAAACCGACCCTGATCAGAGATGCTGAGTTCCCAGGGAACGCCTTGGGAGCTTCCGAGACGAGCGCTATTCTCGGCCGTAATCTGGGAACCCATACCGGAGACGGATATTGTACCGCTACCTGCGCCTCCGCCTGCAGTTAGTATCGAGGTACGGAACTTCCCGCCATTCTCCACAGCAAGGAGACTGGTACCATCCTGCCAACCGAGCGTCGTGAACGTTCCAACGGTCGCTACCGAGCCATTGCCGTCCACAATCAAGGTGCCCGAGGAGCCTGGCAAATAACCGAGCGTCAATTGCCCAGCTACGCCAAGCGTGCCGCCGTCCTCGACCTTCAGCGTGTTAGCACCCAGAGTTCCCACGTAAACGTGATATGCCGCCGCTCCTGGGGCGTCGATATAGGCTGTTCCGCCACCGCGAATATCGACAACATCTCCGCCGGAAGGAGCTAGCCCATCCCGCCAGTTGGCCGCTGCGAACCAGCTCCCGTCCGTGCCTGAATTCCAGTACGCGGAGGTTTCCTGCGCTCGCACATCCGTCAGACCAACCGCGGTCGAGGCGATGACCGCCGTCGACATTGACAGCAGGCACCTCAGTCGCCTGCTTGGAAACAATGATAGCTCGGGCTTGCCGGACGCTCCAGTTCTTACAGGCGTCGGTGGCATGAGCATGCATTCCGTGTTCGACATCAATGTTTAGTCCTCAGGGCGCAGGTATCGCGATGAAGCCGCAGCAATTTGCAAGAACTCCGGATTTCGATGTGCGTGAGTGATCTGACTTCGCTACGGGCCAGTGCGTCGATTTGCGGATTAAAGCCTGCAGACCGTATGAAGGCCAAAAAGACGACAAGGGATGATCTTCCGCTTTTCGGCTTTCTGGACGCTGTCAGAATTTTATGCCGAGGCCAACCTTGATGGCGTGCTGGTCGACATCAACGTTGACACCCTGAAGATCCTGGTCGCCGAAATCATTGTAGCGGTACTCGACACGGCCAAACACGTTGCTGGTGAAGGCGTAATCAAGTCCGGCTCCGATTGTGTAGCCGCTGAAGGTGGCTTCGTCCTTGCCAAGTCCTGGCACATCCACATAGCCCTGCGTCGCCGCCCAGCCCGCTGTGGCATAGACAAGAGCGTGGTCGAAGGCGTAGCCCAGGCGACCCCGTACCGAACCTGCCCAGTCAGTCCCGAATTCAGCACCAAAGATTTCCGCCTCATTCCAGTTATACTCGACATCGCCCTCGACACCGATGACGACGTTATTATCGAACTGGTAGTTGTAACCCGCGAAAGCTCCGAGAAGCCCACCGTTTGCATCTTCCGAACTGGATATGCCGAAGCCGGAAAACTCACCGGTTGCCCAAGCGCCGCCACCCTGGATACCAAGGTATGCGCCTGTCCAGGTGAAGGCAGGCGGTTGATATGCAGCCGGCGGCGGCGAATGCTCGACAACGACGTCTGCTGCTTTCGCCACGGACGTGCTGAGCGCGACGAGCGCGGAAAGAACTACTATTTTCATGATGGCGTACTCCAACTGCGGATTATCTGTTTCGTTGTAAAAGCATGGGCAAGCTGGCCGTCCGCAAAAAAGTCCTTCGACGGCGCGAGACGTGGCCCCGATCAGGCGCTGACCCGTACCAAGCAAAGAGGATTGGCCGCACTTCTATCGAAGCCGAGGTAGTCGGCGGGTCGTTGAGTCTAAACAGGCTTTTGGCGAAGCGCCTTGATGCTCGGCGGCCTGAAAGCGTGCTGACGACCATCAACGCAAGCAATGCATCGTAGAAAAACTCCCTATCCACGCGTCACCGAAGCAGCGCATCCCATAAAGTCCGGCGCCTTATGGGACGCGACCGTTGCTCCGAAAATCAGGGTTCAAAAACCAGATCTTTGGGCGGGATAGAAGAAACTTTAAGCGGTTTAAGGCGAATCTATCCGAGCGCGCAAATCGCCTAGGCAAAAATACTCGTAGCGCGCACGGTAGCCGCGGACCAGGCAGATTGATCCCTTACTGTCCCCACAGGGAGGCGCGATCGAACCAGCTTTGTGATTCGCGCGAACCCAAAGCCCAATTCCGTTGAGCGACGGCCCGGATTTCACGCGGTGTGAGCCCATGAAGACGCTGGAACGCGCGCGCGAAATTGTGAGCATAAACGAAACCATGCTCAAGCCCGATTTCGGCTATTGATTTGTGAACTTGCGACGGATCGCGCAGCGCCGCACGCGCTAGCTCCAGGCGTCGTCTCTGAAGGTAGTTTGACACCCCGCCCTCGCCGGAAAAAAGATAGGTGAGCTTGCGTAGCGAAATGCCAAAGGCAGCGGCAATACCGGCCGGGGACATGTTCGGATCTAGCGCGTTCGCATTGATGTACCGGCGAATTTCACCCAGTTGTGCAACGGATATTCCCCGCGATACGTCCTCTCTTTGTACCCCGTTCAGCGTCGCGGCGACGAGCTCTACGGTCGGGGCTGCAAGCGCCGCCGCCTGCGTGGCATTCAGAAGCGGAAGCGCGCGCCAGAGATTGTCGACGTGACTCCGCAATAAACCCACCATCGGCTCATCAGCAGCGAGAACCCGCATGTTTTGTTCGTCGGGGTTGGTGAGCAGCGGCGCGAGCAGCGGTCGAGGCACAAACAAGGTCAGATTGGTAAAATTACCGACAGATCCCGCGTGCGCCTGTGCCGCATCGTGAATGATCAGATCCCCTGGCGTTGCCTGAGCTTCCTGTCGTCCGTCCTGGCGGCTCCAGCGGCCGGCCGAATAAAACTGAACCTCGAAATGATCATATCCGTCCGCTCCGGCACGGTAGCTGGAACGGCTCAGTTTTTGTCCGACGCTGGCGCAATAAGTGAGCAAGATCGCGCCCAGGCGGAAGGTACAATGCGTCGTAAAAAATGCTTCGGGTTGAGAAATACTAACATCATAAAGAGAGCCTGCGGTCTCCTGCCAGAATTCAATAGCTCGTCCCAAGGGCAAGTTGCGGGTGTCCGTTTTAAACAGAAGAGCCGGACCGTTCCCCGTCTCTTCCTGGTTACTTGCTTTCTCATTCATGCCAGCCTCACCAGGTTGGTTGCAGCCAAAAAGCGTTTACTCATAGCTGCTAACGTTTCGATTTTGCTCATTTTTGCCGCGAGGAGGCAATCGCTTTTTGACAAAAGATGGCCATACCACACGTCTGGAAACGACCCGAACCGGCTTAGACAGAGCCGCCTGCTGGACCGGTTATCATATCGGGAACATCGAAAACACTGCCACTCCAGCATGATGTGCACGAATCTTAGACTAGAAAGCACCCCGGCACCCAGCTGCCAGCGCCACCGCACTCTCATCCGCACCAGTTCTCCAACTCCGCCACCAAAGAAGATAGCCGAACGACTCCGCCGAAGTTTTGGGATGGCCGCTTTGAGCCCAAGCACGACTGACGGCGTGGGCAAGTCACTTTCACCGAGAGTTGCTGGCGAGCGCTATGGGATCAGGCCCGTCGCCCGGGTCCGGGCACGGATGGAGCTGTCAGCAGCAGGATCAGTGCACCGCCCGAGATGAGCACCGCCAGATGCAGTGCGGCCAGACGTTTTGTCAAAGACCATATTGATGAGGCCGCTGGCGACCTGCGACAAATTATCACCGCCGTTCAACTGACGCACGCGTCGTTCCGCGATTGATATCCCGGAACCACGCAATCAATGTGGGGTAAGACTTCCCACGATACCGGCTCACAAAGCTTCTATAAATGCCGTACTTGAAATAGACGGGCTGATCTCTGTCAACGTTTGGCCCCGAAAGGTCGACCTTCTGCCGTCCATCGACCCATACCTTGATAAAGCCGTCTCGCTTCGTGGACCATCTGGCGTGAACAAGCATATCAGTCCAGGCGCCACGCATCTGAGAGGCTGTCTTCAGGGTGATGTTGGATAGCGGCCGCACCGGGTTCATCGGATCGGTTTGTTTGAGACTTGGATTGGAGAGTTCGAACCCGTAAGCATTGTCGTCAAGCTGAAAAAGAACCGGCGGTTTTCCCTCACCCTTTTGATGAAATTGGCCGAGCTTTGTATTGACCGGACCCGTCCTCGGCCAATCTTTAGGGACGAAAACAGAAAAATGGTACCAGTATTCCGAGCCTACCTTTGACGCTGGCATTTGCTCGGACCTTTCAACCCGCTCCCTGTCGGCGCGGCAATCTCCCGTCATCTTCGGGCAATCACCAGCGTGCAGCTCAAATCGTTCCGCCACAGAGCCATCGGGAGCTTTCGATTTTCCATAAGCATATCGCTTCCCGGCCGTTTGAAGTTCGAAACTGCTGAAACCGCCCGCAGACGAATCGTGCGCGTATACGGTCAGGGCAGCACAGAGCAAAGCTCTGATCTTTTTCATTGTTTTCCTCCGAAGAGCGGTGAAAGCTATCCAGCATATATAGATTGGATGACCGGATTGCGCCTCCCAGGTGGGAGTGGGGAACGATCCCGATTGAGGAAGGGTCGTAGGGCGTCCAAAGCTGCGCGTTCCGCAAAAAACAGCAGCCTCGCATGAGCTACGGCTACTCCAGTGAGTACAATAAAGCCCGTAGATCGGCTTGGTTTGATACGCCAACTTTCCTGAAGAGGGATTTCAGTTTCTGTCTCGCGTTTTCATAACTGATCTGAGAAAGAGATGCGGCGTCTGCAAGCATCAAGCCACTTGCCAGCGCTTTGCAGAGCCGAAGCTCTGAAGCCGTCAAACCATATGCGCGAAGGAGAAGATCGCCTTCGAATGTGTCTAATCGGATGCCGATCCGATGCACCTGGATCAGGAACTGGCTACGCCCGCTAATTAACTGGTTGCTGAATGCGGAGGGGAGTTGGTTGACGGAGATCACCCAGCGCTCTTCTCCAGCCATCATTAGATGTTTCGAGGTAAGATCGCGAGGGCCGTTCCGCAATGCGCCGACAACCGCAGTCGTCGTTGCCCGATCTGCAAACCGGACGACGTCCTGTCGACAGCCAACCGGGAAGCCGCTGCGGAAGGCCGTCAAGGCCCGATCGTTTGCATCGACCAGTTTCATGCGGTCATCGACTACGAACGCTATCCTGCTTTGCAAGCTGCTCAGCGCCGCTTTTGCAATGGAAGATCGAGACGAATTAGAAAAGTAAGATGCAATCTGGAGCGCATTTGCCAGGCTTCGGCGCGTACTTTGCATCACCGCCTCAAGTGGAAGCTCGTAGGCAAATGACATTCTCTCCGGAAAATGAACTGGAAGATAGATGACCTCCTCGTCATGCACCTGCAGACGCAGCCCGACAGCAGCATCGAAGTCCCCGACAGCCTTCATCCATTCCTCGTAAAAAACGCTTCCATGATATCGCCCGGCCGGATCGTCGCGTTGCGCCACGAGGATCGCGCCGTTACTGGCGTGTTGCCAGAAGTTCCGCCACGGATTGACGTAGGAATAGTGGTGGACGAACGAGTGCAAGTGTCGTTCCTCCAGACCATCCGATACAACGAACCCGACGTCAGGCCGTACAAAATTCTGGCTCAACAGGGCTGCGTATGTACCCGGGAATGCATCCGTGAAAGTGGAGCACAAGTCTGACCAGCTACGGAGGCCCGCTGAAGCCTCGGTCACCACCGACGCGATGTCTTCGCATACCTGAGACAACTCATGCGCTGACTTCATGGGCGCCCCTCAACGTTGAAACATCAGCATTAAGCCAGACAATAATATGCAACTCAAGAAGGCATCTCCCAAGTGGGAGTGTCCGCGTGTCTTCCTGTTTGTTATCACACACAAGTATGGAAATTGGATTCAAGGCCTCAGCAAAGGTGCGTTTGCTAGATCCTTGATAGGTAAAACTTACTCTTACAATATCAACGATGCTGAAATACCAGTTTAGATACAGTCTTCACGGCCCCATGAGATGGATAAAATAATGATCAAAATATACGTTATTGCGATTTCTACTGTATTTGCTGGAATTGCTGGTCCCGCAAATTCCGCCACCCTTCCCGCCGGGGCAACTAGGCTTACGAAGGAAGAAATTCGCGTCATGTATGAGGGTAAATCGGCGGACTGGAAAAGTGTTCGCGTCTTCTTCGCTCCTGACGGGTCTGCCAAACTCGTGCGAAAGGATAAGAAGGCCTATGGTGAAGGCCATTGGGCGGTAAAAGAGAACGAAATGTGCCTGACTATCACTCCGGTCGATGTTGCGAAGGGCAAGCGCGAGCCGATGAAGGATTGCTACGCGTGGCACAAAGTGGGCACGAAGTACTATATGCTTTGGTCCGGGGATAAGGACAAGAAGGACGCGTATCGCGACGACGAGCCTAGTCGTCTTGTCAGCGGCGATCAGGTTTCACAAGATTTCCTATCGATCAAAAAGTAATCCCGAAATGAGTTGTTTTGGAGAAGTAGCTGGAGGAAAACCATGAAATTTGTACGGGCATCTTTAATATTGGCGACTGTCTGCATTGCGGCATTCGCGAACTCATCGGTGGCGTTGTCAGATGACTATGGCGAGTTGGCTGGTAACTATTCCGGCAAGAACAAACAAGGGGGAGAGGTCATCCTTACAATTCCGAACAGCGGAATTCCCTCATACACATTCAATGGTGCAAGACAGAAGGTGGCCAGCGCAAAGACAGCGGGCAAGAATATTGACCTCGTCGTTCCTGTGGACGGCGGTGATGCCAGGATCACAATATCGCCGGCCGGGAAAAACAAGTTATCCTGGAACTTCCGCTTTAAGAATATCAAAGACACGACAATCCTGGTCAAGAAGCAATAATTCTCAAGGTCCTTCGTGGGCGCGAGGGATATGCGAATTTCGATGAATTCAGACAGTCAGGCGTGGGCCAGCATTTCGCCAAGGCGCGAACAGCAGGATCCGTCGAATCCGCTAGCCTGGTTGCAGTTGTTATTGATTTCGTTTCATCTCTGGCGGTGTTTTCCGGTTGCGCGTGCCTTCGCCTCAGAGCGTTGTGCGGTGACGGCGTGGCTATTCCCGCCCAGGATTACGTCCTCGAAGTTTTGCGGCAGATCAATACGCTGTACTTCGTTCAAAGGGTTCCCCGGTAATCAGGGACTAGCACCCTCGTGCAAGCTTGTCGATGACGCGGGGAAATCGTCAGTCCGGCCTGGCAAGCCCGCTGTTTTTGGGGAAACGCCACGAAACTCGAACAGCTATGGAACGCGATTTCATTTCACCTTCTCGCCAGGCGACTGCCATATCCCTCCTTCTATGCAAACGCGCTGCCAACTTCAGCGGTTCATCTTACTCGCTTCAGCGCCAAAACCTCTTGGCATCGAGAACGTTGTCCAGTGCGTCCTGCGCCATTCTGATCAGCTTCGCTTTCTCGGCATGAACGATCAGGTCATCTGCTCCGGCAAGACCACGCAAACCATGCCCCTCCAGGACTTCTGGTCCGGTTGCCAAATCATTCAGTGCGCCCAGTTCGTCCTGCAACGCTTCCATCGCGCCAACGAAACCCTTGTACCGCCGCACGCCTCGTTTGTCAGGGAATAGAGAGCGGAAGAACTCGGTAGCATAGCGAAGTTTCTTTGCATCCTTGCGGGCCTCATGACGATGCTCGTCATCGACCCCGGACAGATCCTGTCCGTGCTTCTTGAGCTTCTTGCGCGCTTTGTCGAGCGCCTCAACGGCATATTCGGTAGCCGGACGCTCACCCACGTCTCTCGTTGCCGCATTTGTCAAATAGTCGCCACAGTGAAGCCACTCGTTGAAATCGAGCGTGAGCGCCCGCGTCCGGGAGCTGTCAAGCGCCTCCATAACATTGGCATAGGCGGTGGCTCTTTTTTCGGTGAGGCTATCGCGTAATTCACCTGCCTTGGCTTTCGGGAGAAGGACGTCGAGATTTCGCGCCTCCCCGAGAACGCCGGCCAGCCATCGGAACTCGGCCGACAGTCTTTTCGCCTCACCGTCCTGCAGCATTGGCTTGAACAGGGTGATCGCCGAGCGCAGGCGCCGGAGTGCGACACGAGCTTGGTGCAGCGATTCTTCGTTTTTCCTGCTGCGAAGGATCGTCTCGTTCAAACGAAACTGTCGGAAGCATGAATGGGCGATCGTCTGGAAAGCTTCGCAGGTGTTGCCCTCACGATCCAACTCGACTGGGTCGGCTTTGACGACGGCGCGCTCCGCCTCCAGCAGACGAAAACCCTTCTCGGCCTTGGAGAGGACTCCAAACCGGAAAGGGACGATGTCTTCGATCTTTCGGGCAAGCGAGAAAAGGTCCTTCGATTTGCCGTCCTTGAGTTCAAGTTCCAGCTCAAGGATGGGAGTTTCGCGTTCGATAGAGCGGACGGATCCCCGGTCGAGCGCGACCTCGATATTCGAACCATTTTCCTCAACGTTCCAGATCCGACGCTCGTTAACGACCTCAAACCTGGGCCGCACATCCTTTGCCTTATCGCCAAACTCGTTGACCAGCGGGCTTGTGTGGTCGACCACCGGGGTGTCACCCGTCGCCGGAGTTTCCCATTCGCTCCGCGCGAATATCGAAGCGCTCGGACCCGTGGCCTTAACAGTTTGCGTCCTCGCAGTGCCGACCTTACGGATCCGGAGCGTGAAGCCCTCCGCAAAAAATGCATTGTCGTTGATGTCGAAATAGGTTGAGGTCTGCTCGATCGTCTCATCGGGATCGCCAAGCAAGTCCCATGATGAAAGACGCTCGAAACCGGCAGCATCAATTTCAAGTTTCAATTCGACTTCAGCCAACTCCACGCTCCCTGGTGTGATCTTCGCGATTGAACGCCCGTCAGGTCGATATAGTTCATCTTCCTGTAATCGCTATGACTGTAGCAAGACCCCGCAAAAGCCTGAGACGGATATATGAGATGGCGCGCTCTGCCTTCGTGGATCGCCCAAAGGGGAGCAGCAGGTCCTTCTTGTCGGTAGCCGTCGCAACGGACGGTGGGGACTGCCGAAAGGCCATATCGAACCCGGGGAATCGTCGCATAAAGCCGCCGCGCAGGAAGCATATGAGGAGGCAGGCGTCCGTGGCGAAATATCCCAAACGGTTGTCGGATCGTTTTTCTATTCGAAAGATAGCAGCCCGAACCGCTACCGGGTGATCGTGCATCGGCTTTAGCGTCACCTCGATTGATGAGGACTACCCCGAACAGGGGCTCAGAGCCAGGCAGTGGTTTAAAGTCTTAGACGCCGCGAATGTCGTGGGCCACGAAGGTTTGCGCGACCTACTGCAAACATTGAGTTAGGACCGCGACATGTCATGCCTGCCAGAGGCGATCCGATTAGCCGGAAAGAGTCACTGACTTCCGCTTCAGTGGTGTCAGCGGTCCCGGTGCTTTTCGCTTGCCGGATATGAAATGAATCTTCCATACGTCGCTGACCTTCAAAGCAGCGTGATCCAGCTATTGTGCCGAACAGCGCCCTTGCGAAGGCGAGACTGGTGAACTTGCCCCGTCCGGAAGCCAACGGGGATCTCCATGAGCATCCGCAAACAGCCGACGCATCGTCCGGCCCGTTTGGCATCGCACAGATGCCGGTTCACGGCACAAGCTTCATTTCGATAATTCTAAGGGTCCAACGCAAAGACAGACCCAATATCTCGAAATGAATGGCCATAGAGGTATATGGCATCAACACACTAGGGCAGCAGTCCGCTCTCCCGATATGTCGCAATGATCTCCTCATACAGCGAGACATCGTTTCTGGTATGGGCGATCAACTGCGCGCCTTGGACAGCGGCGTAAATGGCCTTTGCCCGACGCTGGTTTTGCTCTGTCTTGTCGGGATCGCGCATGGCCAGCACGCGTTCAAGCCATCGTTCGTTCATCTCGCCGTATTTGACAACTTCAGTTTGGACTTCTTCCGGAAGCTGGTTCCGCTCGGCGCCCAGCATTCCGGCAAGGCACAGGCGGTTGTCGGCGCGCAGGGTGTCGGCGAAGACCTCGGTGTAACGCGCCATGCATGTCTCGACGTCGAGCCCCTGCGTTAGCATCTCCCTCGAGAACAGCCCCGTAATGCTGGCGAGTGCCGCACCCAGTTCGCCCTTGGTCGCGGAGTAATAGTGAATGCTTGGCGCTCTTGATGCCGACATCCTTGGCGAGCTCGCGAAAGCTGAGGCCGCCATAGCCGAGATCCTGCACGGTAAAACCTTGGCCTCCGGTGGTCCGGTCTTCGCCTTCATTGATCCTGACGGCGACGAGCTCGTTGCGTTCGCTCGCGCAATGACGGACGAGCGTACGACGCCGCAAAATATCTTGGCCATTCGGCGCGAGCGAACGTCTTGACGATCCTTCGCCAACCTTGTTCACTCGGCCAATGTTCAAAGCCGCAAACGCTGTGCAGATCAGAGTTTCCATCGACGCCATCGAGCCGGGCATCTGGCGTCGTCTGGTCCTGCCGATCCCTTGGAACCTAGAGCATCTGCATCTCGGAATTCAGGCCGCATTCAACTGGTGGAACTATCATCTCTATGACTTCCGCATCGGTGGTCTCCGGTACGGGGACGTTGAGATCCTCACGGAAGATGCGACCGAGGACGATCCTCGGGTCTTCGATCAGAGCGAGGTTCGCCTGATGGACTTCGATCAAGGTGCCGTCTTCAGCTACCACTATGATTTCGGGGATGGTTGGCGGCCCACCGTTGTGGTCGAGGAGTTCTTGACGCTCACTGCTACACCCAAACACGGGAGCTGCATCGCCGGCGAAAGGGCGCGCCCGCCCGAAGATGTTGGTGGCGTGTCGGGATATGAGCGGTTCCTGGAGATCGTCGCCGACCGGGAAGACCCTGAATATGCCGAAACCATTCGGTGGTGCGGTGGCCACTTCGATCCCGAATGGTTCGACCTGTCGATCGTGGACAAAGATGTTCGCAATGCTCTGCGCTCGAACGTCAGACGACGCTTGTATCAACCGAAGCCGAAAGCCGTTCCGAAGAAATAAGTTGTCTAGGTTCAACGTGATCGCCTTGAAAGGATATGAACCCGTGGCACCCCAAAGCAAGCGTGCAAATATCTGAATTTATTGGATTTCTATAACGCGGTCCGGCTGCTGCGGGTATTCCGCCTCCCGATGGAAAATTCACATAATTCCATGTTATGTGAATTTCAATTCGTTGAATAGTTACGGCTTGCCAACGAACTTGCAAACGAAAATTCCGGTCACTCGACCCATCCTGTCTAATTTTTCTGTGAACCTCCATGCTGCTGAACCCAGCTATGGAGAAATCGGCCAATGGCCGTTTCTACCTGGTGATGCACCGCGTCGTTGGTGTGGCCCCTGTGCATGCCAAGGACCACTGAGATGCTTGACCTGATACAACCGCCGGGCATAAGCTCGCACAACGAATACAATTGTCGCGAGATCTGATGGCAGGCTACTGGACAAAAAGACTCCGATGTTCTCGACTTGAGACATCGTTCGGTAGCGAAAGCTTTCAATACCAATTAGTCGCGGCCTTATGAGCACCTACGGCAAGCCCTCGATCGGCTGGTTCATGCTATCGGAAGCAGATCGTGCTTCCGCAAACCGATATCTGGCCCAACTTGCATCGGACGGGACACGAGATGAGCTTGGGTTCGCTCCAATCTACTTCGCGTTTGCTGATCGGTTTTTTCCCGGCACGTCGGTCCAGCACGCCCAAGTTCGGTATGTCTTCTTCGTGGCCTGGGCATACCAAGAGCTGTTGGACCGCAACGCTGGGCAACGATTTTCGGTCGATGAGTTGTTCGATATCGAACGGCGTTTTTCGAATCGTTTGATGAAGAGTGTGAAAGCACTCGAAAATTCAGGTATTTCAGGATGGACAAAATACCTAGTCGGCGATCGACCCCTCGTCCGCGCCAGCACGATCTATTGGACTGCGCTGCGGTCCTGGCGGATGGCAAGCCCAGTTGGAGGATTGAAGTCGCCTCCGACAGAGGTCCACCTTCGAAGCATGTGGCCACAACTGACGACGCGGAGTGACGGAGATGACGGTAAGTTCTTGATAGAAACGCTGTTCGAGGGCCTCCCGAACCCGCCGCCGGGATGGAAGAACAAAACAGGTAAGTTGGACTTCACATTGCAGCGGGGCGAGGCACAATACCTCCGACAAAAATGGCAGGTGGCCGGTCAAGGTGGAACGCAACCACTCCTAAGCCGACTGACAGAGGCAGGTGTCACCACAACATCCCTCTGGTCAGCAGAAGTCCGTGGCGTTGCCGTTCCAGAAGAGCGGTTGGCGCTGCTTTTAGCCGAGCGCGCAGCATCGCTCGCCTGCATAGCTCGGGCCGCCCACTCCGCGCTTGTTGAAACAATCCGCAATGAGGAGCGCGGCCTCAGCGATACTCGACATGCGGACGCTTTTCCAAGCTTGATTTCCGTGCATAGGGAAACTGCGCTCGCGCTGGACGTCGAGGCGCTACGGCTGGAGACCGGCATCGACAAGAACCTCGTAAAATTCATAGAGGCGCTTTTGGTGTGGCTGCGCGATAAGGGCTCACTCGGAGCGATTTCCAAGGTGCTGACGTTTCGCGAAAGGGATCTGAAGGACGATCGCGCGTACCTCGTCAGCGAAAAGCGGCGCAAGGACTGGCGAAAGTCACTGGCTACACCGCTTGACTACCGGTGGCCGGTCGTTCGCAATATGATTGACGGCGTGAGGAATTCCTCTTGACATTCGGGCGCGACGAGGACCGCAAATCAATTCTGGGCGCGCTTAAGCCGACCGGCGACCAAACCGTATCACGAGCCATCATTGCAACCTATTCGCTCGATCTCGTCGCCATGCTGGGCCTTGTCCTTTCCATGGGGGGCGATCCGGAAGCGGAGTTTGAGAACTCGCCGCTCGGTTTGGTAAAAGCCTTCGAGCGAATGCGGGGCCGCCTCGTCGTCCTCCACCAACTCGGGCGTATTGTAGCCCCCAGCAAACATCGATCGATTTTGCCGCTGCTCGATACGATGGTGCGGGCCATAGAATCAAACGAGCAAAGCGCGAGCTGGCACCCCAAGCTCGCGCTGGTTCGCTACGAGGCGCCGCGGTTGGTCGAGTGGCGCTTCTGGATCGGCAGCCGCAACCTTACCGGCTCGACAGATCTGGACGCCGGCCTCCTCCTGGTTTCGACCAGGGAGAGGGCCGCCAGGCCGATTCCGGATATCGTTTCTTTGGCCGAGGACCTTCTTAAGGAGGCACAGGTAACGCAATCGGAACTCGAGGAGCTCAAAGCGGCGCGATGGCTGACGCCGCCGGGTATTTCCGTCCGTAACATTTTGTGGCGTCGGCACGGGCAGATGCAATCATTCCTGCCCAAGGCGATGATACCCCGTGCCGAACGAGCATGCGCCGTCAGTCCCTTCATTGATCGTGGCGGTCTTGACGAAGTACTAAAGGCTGGTTCTAGCCATGTTACATTGCTGACGACAGAACTGGCCGGCATGGATTATGCGCCCCATGACAAGGTGAAATTTCTGGTTGACACACCTCCAGACCCGACCGCCGCAGTCTCCGTTGAGCAACAGCAAGCGGGCGCGACGGGCGAATTCGGGGAACCCGCATCGACTGGTATTCATGCCAAGCTTCTGGTTGTCTCAAAGGGTGATCGGACTGCGGCCTTGCTTGGAAGCGCCAACCTGACGAGACGCGGGTTGGTCGGACCCAATGCAGAAGCCGTCGCTCTTCTTGACATCGCCGATGAGGCGCTGGTGGCATCGTTGTACGCCTTCGTCGATGCGGGGCTTGATCTCGTCGCGGCCGAGCCGGACGCAAGCGCCGCGGAGCAGGAGCGTGCCAAGCGGGAACTGGACGGACTTATCAGCAGGTTCCTTGAAGCTCGTCTTTCTCTCCGTTCAGACAAGGACGGACTACACCTGGACCTGGGCGACTCAGTCAACCACATAATGACGTTGGCACGTTTCGAGGCTTCGGCATTCCTGGAGGACGAGGCGTGGGTATCAATTGGTGCCGGTGCAAGGTCATTGCGTTTGCTCGCGAGACCTCCCGTTCTCAGCGAGCAGACGAGCCTGGTGACCTTCCGAGCCACCAGCAATGGTGAACCCCGGGTGTCACGCACTTGGATCCAGGCCCTGGAGATCGATGGGCTCGATGTTGAACGGCGCGACCGGGCACTGCTTGCACGCTATGTCGGCGCGAACCGCTTCCGCGACTGGCTGAAGTCGCTTCTCGATGGCATCGACGCAACGGGCGGCCGGCGATGGACCGATACCCAGCGAGAACCAGGCAGTCGCGATCCGATCAATCATTTCGGTCAAATCTTCACGCTTGAGACGGTACTCGCAAGTTGGGCGCGCGACCCAAGTGCCTTTGAAGCCCGTGTGGTAGGAATGATGTCGATGTTGACGTCGTTCGCCGAGGTTTTCCATACCATCCCCGACGAGCGGGAGCGCGAGGCTGCACTGAACGATCTCGAAGAAGTCAGACCGTTTCTCACAGCGATCAACGACGCTATTGGAAAGCCGACATGACCGAGTTGGCGGAGTTCCAGAGGCGGACTGTCGAGGCGGCGCTCGAACGGCTTGAGGCGTCCGGTCCCCGGCGGTTTCTCGTCGCGGACGAGGTTGGCCTCGGCAAGACGATTGTCGCCCGCTCGGTGGCCGAGGGCCTGCGAATTAAACGTCGACGGCTAAACGTCGTCTATCTCTGCCCGAGCCTTGAGATCGTCGGACAGAACCGCATGAAATTCGTCTCGCTCACCGGCATCGCCGAAAAGGATTACGGCGCCGGCGAAGACCGACTGGCCCTCGTGCCGGGGTCGCCGCCCGACGAGGGCAATGGCTATCGCATCTTCACCTTTACCCCGGAAACCAGCCTGCCTGGATGGAAGCCTGGGCCCAGAACGGGCCGCAAAGCGGAGCGGGCGCTCATCCGTTCGCTGCTTGATCGCTACGATCGGCTCCGACCCATTGTCCTTCGCATGGACCAAAGGCATGCGAAGGACGCACGCCGTCTCCTCGACGAGCGTGCGACAAATTTGGAAGGCTACACGTTTGCCGGTATCGAAAGAGCCCTGCGCGACGTCTTCGACTGCCCGATTGGAAACGTCGAGAAGTCGATCGTCGCGTGGGTACAGCGTGGTGACGTCGATATCGGCGAATTCATTGGGCGGTTCCGCTCTGTGCTGGCACTTGCGGCTCTGCGGTCGCGAGAAATCCGACCCGACCTGGTCATTCTCGACGAATTCCATCGCTATGCCGATCTTATTTTGCCGAAGCATGACGGGGCGCGTGAGCCGCTGAAAATCGAACGGGGCCGAGTGCATCGACTGTTGGTGGATGGGCTCCTCGGCGGCGAGAACCCTCCCGCCGTACTCCTTCTCTCCGCCACCCCGTATCGACTGAGACGTCTCAGCGGCGAGGAAATGCATCCGGTCGAGCACTACAAAGCGTTGGTGGATCTTGCGGGGTTCCTGGCCGCAGATCCCTCATGCCGCGACGTCGTGGAAGTCGCCATGCGCAACTATCATGACGCGCTGTTGACTGCAGGCACGGCGCAGTCGGTGAGAGACGCTGTACTAGCCGCAAAGGTTCGGCTCGAGGATTTGCTTTCTCCGCTGATGGCCCGCACCGAGCGCGCGCTGGTGCACAAGGAGGATTTATTCGAACGGGCGATGCCGAAAGTCGAGATCGAGGCCCAGGATCTTAAGCTGTTCCGGCATCTGGCCGAGAGTTGCGGCAGCCAATTCGCCGGCTTTGCGCCGCAGATGTGGAGCTCGATTCCCTACCCTGCCCAAACGCTGCACAACTACGCGATGTGGAAACCGATCTGTGCGGCGAAGGCGCCGCCGTTCGAGGCCGGATCCGGACGTGGTCGGTTTGCTCATCCACAACTGCGATCATTTGCCGAGATGACTGGTGGCGCGGCAGAGCTCAGCCTGCCATGGCAACCCCCGACCATCAACTGGTGGCGGCTCGAAGGACCCTGGTCGGCCGGTAAGTCGCGACAGGGCAAATCGCTTCTCTTTAGCAAATGGAGGGGAGCCCCCACGTCCATCTCCGCGCTGCTTTCGATCGACCTGATGGGAGGAATGAAGTTACCGGGATCAAAACCAAAACCACCGTTGCTTCGATCCGGCGGTACGGAAAACGGCGCGCTGGTCGCCCTTTTTATGCCATGGCCAACTCTGTCTCACGCGATCGAGCCGATCAAGCAGGCCAGCCGATCGATCGCCGCCATGAAGCATGATGCCGAGAAACAACTCGAGGATCTCCTCCTGCGTCATCGAATCTCCATCAGTGGAAAGGATAAGAGGCCGACTTGGATCGTGGCATGCGGGGTTGAGCGCCACGTTACAAGAAGCGGGTTCAATCGCATCGCGAGTATCGCACTACCCGCTCGCGGAAGCGCAAAAGCCCGGGATTGGAGAACCATCGAGCCGATATCCACGATCTCGCGGCCTGAACTCGAGGCTTTGACAAACCACCTGCTATCTTCACCCGGCGCCATCACTGCCCGATGCGCGAGGCGACATGGTATGCCGCTGTCAGAGAAACGCCACTTGCTCCGCGTTTTCGACTTCGGTTGGAATCGTCTCCGTGGATATTTGGGGAACCGCACCTTTGCTCGCCTCATCCTTAGTTCTTCAAAGCGCACCCGCTATCCCGAAGCACTCTGCGAGGCGATGCTGAAGGGAGGATTTGAAGCTGTCCTTGACGAGCAGATGGTGCTGCTCGGTCAGCTGGGTGACGCAAGCGGGTTCGAGATCATCGAGCAGTTGGCGAACTGCTTGCTTGACCGTCCGGGTCTCATACAATTCAGGCGCGGAAAAAGTCGAAAGCTCCGAGTACCTGCACAGGCAATAACGCCCTTCTCCGGCGGCGAGCAGCGGAAGACGAAAAAGAAGAAGGGTGGACGGCTACGCAGCGATACACTGCGCCAGGCTTTCAATTCTCCATTTTGGCCCCATGTCCTCTGCACGACTTCGGTTGGTCAGGAGGGCCTGGATTTTCACCAATGGTGCCGACGGATCGTGCATTGGGACCTGCCGAGCGATCCGGTGGACTTCGAGCAACGCGAGGGGCGAATCGCCCGCTATGCGAGTCTCGCGGTCCGTCAGTCGCTGGCGGAGACGCATTCCAGGGAGGCACTTGCCACCTCGGCAGCCGGCAGTCCTTTCGCCAGGCTGCTCGATATTGCAAGGCGCCAGCCCTCAGGCCCGACCGGGCTCGAACGGTGGTGGCTGCCAGAAAAGGGGCGGCCTATCAGTGTAAGCTTTGACTGGCGGTTCAGCCTTCGGTCAACCCGTAGGGAGCAGATGCTCAAGGATCTGCTTTATTACCGGCTGGCACTCGGCCAACCGGACCCGGACGCTTTTCTTGGGATGCTAAGCCGTATTGGAGCGGAGGCAGAGGACGCCCGCAGTCTTGCCATTGATCTTTCTGCGATTTCACGGGTCAAGCTTACAGCGCAACGGTCCGACGAGGTCTGACACATTTACAGGCCCTTGCCTGCCTGTTAGTCCGGCATGAGTCCGAGGTCAGCCATTCGCAAAAGTATAAAAAGATGGGCTGAAGGGAGCTTTCAAGCCCGGAATCGGTCGAAAGCAGTAAGGCGTTTGGTTGGTGGATCGGCGTCTGGATAGCAGTAGATTTCGGCCCTGAGATAGCGGAGTTCATCATCGAACGCTTCTTCGCCAACCTCGATCCACCAGGATTTGGGACGACCGTCGCTTCCGTCGGACCAGCGATAGCCTCGCGCCTTAAGGTGATCCTTCATTTCGAAGGGACTGTTCTCGGCAAAGATCCGGACAAGCGACCGCTGGCTAGCCTCATGGAGTTCAGCAAAAGCGGAGAACGCAGATCCATCGTCCTGCCGGGCGAGAACCTCCAAAAGCGCAAAACAATCATCGACGGCCCGATGACCATCGTGGAAGTAGCCCGCCTGCCCGATCAGATATCCGAGCTTGGTGCCTTCATATCCCCGCGACGACCAGTCGATCTCAGAGTTGGAGCAAGCCCAGGCCTTGCCGGAGAACAAATCAGAAAACGCCTCGCAGAATGGCCGGTCGAAACCGGCATTGTGGGCGATAAGAATATCAGCAGGTTCAATCAGCGCCTCTAGCGCCGCCATGTCGATCGTTTGCCCGGCGACCATGTCGTCCGTTATCCCGGTGAGCTTGGTGATTTCGGGAGGAATGGAAACGCTTGGCTGCTTAAGTCCACCATAGACCCCGGTGACGTCACCGATGTTTCCTTTGGCATCGAAGGTGAAAGCGATCACGCCAATCTCGATGATCTCATCCTTGCGAGCATTGAGGCCCGTGGTCTCAGTGTCGAGAATGATGCCCCTGAGGGGGTACCCTGGCCGGACGAATGGTGCGATTGCGCGCGGCACAAGTTTCTGAAGGATACGATATCGACCAGTCTCCGACAGATGCCGGACCATGTCCTCTTCACTCATGGGGATGGCATGCTTGTCCGGTTCAGCGGATTTTGGGGGCCCACGCACGACCATATGGTCGCGCGGAACCTGCTCCGAAAACATGTCAAACTGTTCTGCCATTCCTGTTGTCAAACCCCCGCCGCCCATCTTCCATCTTCAAAACACGGCACGATCGGCAGATCAACCTTGTTGGTCGGAGTGCGATGTCAGCTAACCTGGCCAGCAAGGTTTGCAATTACTAAGTTTCACGGGATGACAACTCTTGAGCTTTCGGGCAGAAGCATCCAAAATAGGAAGGGCATAGCAGCTGTAGCAGAAACTGCGAAAGCCGTTCGCCTCCCGCAAGACCGGTCAAAAGGGTTGCCGCAGGAGGTTTAGCAGAGCGACGGCAATGCCGGAAACCGGGACCGACAGCACCCGGCGCGGGGGGCCGCTTGAAATGGATGCGCCACTTGTGTTTCCCAACATTTAGTTCGCTTTCACATCTCATCCGAACGCAGCCCTTGATTGCTGCCCCTCTTCGGGTTTGCTACCTTTTCTGGATCCGCTGGCTGGATTGCTGACGGAAGCATTTGCAGGTGTGGGGAAGCAACCAAAAAATATGGCAGAGAGCCTTTACAGTCTGCTGTTTAACAAGCTGCATGGCATGACGCATGAGCAGCTTTCCAATGGTCTTCCAAGGGAGACCACCTTTACCATTCCAATGGGCGAGGGATGGTCGAAGCGGGATCGCATCAATGCTGCCCTTGGCAATTTATCTAAAAAGGCGATGGCCGAATTCGCAGTTGTCTGGGCCTCGGAACTGGACGACATTCCCCTGCAGGAGGCGGCACAGGCAATGCTCGAACAGGGCGCGCCTTCCATCACCGAAATCACACGTCGCGATATAGCCAAGGCTTTCGGCTACGATATCGCCGGCGATCGACCCCTGATCGACATGATCGAGCGTCACTTCGTCATCAGCTCGCCCCTCGATGACTTCATCGACCGGTCCGCCGCCAGCCTGCGCGGCCAGATCATACGTCATATGGTCCATCACGATACCGACTGGACCGTCGAGTTCCTGTTCGAGCAAATCGGCGCGCTTCAGTGCTCCAGCGCACGTTTCTCGGCACTGATAGAAGAGGCAGTTCATCCCCTCGCACGGCGGGGCGACGACCAGACCGCAATGGTCGAGCGGCTCAACAGTATCCTCGCTCGCGACCATTACCATCTTGTCGCCAGCGGCGAAGAATCGGGCTATCCAATCTACAAACTTCAACCGATACGGCGCGGGGTCGAGGGACAGGCGAAGAATCTAATCTTTGCCTCATGCGGCCCAAAGCCGGAGCTCGGCTTTGCTGACGCAATCAACAATAACATTGTGATCCTGAAGGGAAAGGAGAGCTGCCTAATCTACGATCGGCCGCTGGGCGCCGGGGGAGTGCTCTGGTCCGAGCTTGTGGATTGGTGGCGCAGCCATCCCGAATGCAAGAGCGAGGAGCCGGCCAAGAGCCTGGGCGCCCGCCTCCAACAATCATTGGCCTCGGAGGGGGAACGCAATCTCTTTTCGGCCTATTTCAAGGGTTTCCGAGATCGGATGGGATCGGCATTACCAGCGCTCATCCCACAGGTTTATCTTCACTACGATCCGGCGACGATGAAGCAGTTGCGGGACAGGTTGCCATCGAACAGATTGGTACTGCCACGTCAGCGCATGGATTTCCTGCTACTCCTTCCACAACGGCAACGGATAGTCATTGAAGTCGACGGCAGCCAGCATTTCAGCAAGAACGGGGAGCCTTCGCTAGCCATCTATGCGGATATGGTCGCCGCCGATAGAGATCTCAGGCTGACCGGATACGAAGTCTTCCGGTTCGGCTCCAACGAGCTGGTGGGCAGCAATTACACGGAGCGCCTGATAGTGTTTTTCGAACGCCTCTTCAGGTTCCATGGCATCAATCCGGGGTAGCCCGGCTCGGCGCGGCCGGAAGGAGGAAGCGGCGAGACAGCGAAATGGGCCATCAGATCGCCGGCAGCCGCGCGTTGATCAGAACATCCGTCAGGTCGCGGACACAACGTTCGCGAAGCTCCTCCAGATCCTGGAGTTGCCGCAAGGTCGTGAAATCGAGATAATTGTTCGTTCGCCGGATCGTACCGTCCTTCAATCCGTGTTCGAGGCGCGTCCTTAGAGTCCGCAGGTTCCTGTCGATTTTTCCTAGCGCGGATCGCCATTCAGGGTCATGGATCTGCCGCCATCCGCCGATCGCCTTACGGATGACGTGCCCGCTCTTTCGGTCGAGAAGCGCGCCGGTTCGCAGGGCTCGCTGGGTGTCCTGAAGAGCCTGTAGGAATTCGTTCGGTGTCTCGATATGCAATGGCAGTTCAAAGGCTGTCCTGTTGAACGCCATCGAGATCGTTTCCAAGACCATCTGGTCGAGATCGCCAACGCTGTTCACCTGGATGACGTCGCGATAGTAGCGTTTTCGCAATTCCGGATAGGAATTTAGGTGGCTGACGCAATCGTCCCATGACCATACCGTCGCCGTCCGGTCGATCCCCTTCTTGCCCCATCGCTCGTTCACCTCTTCGGCATAGCCCTGGACGCGCGTGTCTCGTCTGACCGTCGTGACGAGGATCCAGATGGATATCGCATGCGGAAAAGCCTCGATGGCCTTGGCTTCATCGAAGAAGAATTTCCGCGATATCGGGCCACCGGGAAGGGGCTGATTGCTCGCATCCAGACCCGACAGTCTCTTGCATTGCATGGCAATCAGCCCGTGCTTCCTGGAGCGGCCGTAGACATCGACGCCATGCTGTGCCTGGCCAGGGCGACCATATGGCTGCGCCGTCGGCACGTCATAGACCTCGGCAAGAAGCTGTACGGCAAACTCCTCGAATTGCTGCCAGTGGAGCGGCGGCTGGTAGAACTGGTGGATCGTCAATGCGATTGTTCCTCCGCGTCCGTGCACGGCCCGGGTGGTTTGGATTTGAAGCCGGCATTCACTTCGTTGATGGCGCCGAGGACCTGGATGACGAATGGCTCGCGCTGTCTGTGATTGACAACGTCGATGGCAGCCCAGATCAGGCCGAGCGTCAGGAAGGCGTGATCCTGAAGCTGGAGCACAAGAATATCTTCGGACATTGCGGGCGCTCCGCCCCTAGACGCATAGAGCGCCTTGTCGCGAAACGTCGATCGGGTGGCGATATGGCGCCGCATGTCTTCCGGCGAGCCGAAGAGCGCCGAAAAGCCCTCGAACGCATCAATATGGGTTTCGCTTTGACGGTCTTCGTTGAAGGTAAAGAGATGTAGGCCGAAGGGATAATATTGGACCGCGTCGCCGTTGCGGACCCGGGCGACGAGAACGTCCTCTTCAGGCTCATGCTCAACGCTAAGCCCGGCATCATGCAAGTGGCCCGAAATAAATTGCGCGAAGGCGGAGACCGTCGCTTTTTCCTTGTGATCGCGCAGATTTATCGCTTTCGCCTCAGGATATCCGGCCGATTTGCAGGCCGAGACGAAGGCGGCAACAGCCTCTTCGGTCGCATGCGTAGCGCAAAAATAAGAGACTATCGTCGAATCCTTTGCGATCATCTCAGCGCGGGCCAGAAAATTTCTCGCGTTAACGGCACACGCAAGCGCCCGACCTTTCAGGTCGGCGGCAGCGCGCCGCTGTAGCCAGTGCGCTATCTTGTGCTCGAGTATGGGTCGGATCGAAGGCGTGATGCTCATTTTGTGCGACATGGTTGAAAATCCGACTATCATCTTAACCGGGCAAGATCGGCCGCAAGCAATAGATACAGTTTTGAAGCCGACTGTTCATCTCTTTCGGAACTTTAGTACGGTTCGATAGACATCGCCTTTGGGAGGTTTAACGGATTGTAGCCCACGCTTCCGTCGCGTCGATCGACAACACTTTGATGGATCGTCGAACCTTCTGCGATGAACCGGCTCTCACCGCGAGGCAAATACGCCCGCGTTTGCGTTTTTCCTAACGGACCGCGCTTCGCGATTTTTGGCACCCATTCCGCAATTCTCCACCACCCCCCAAGTGACTGGTGGATTTTCATAAGCGGCTGATCAATGAGACCCATGCGATCTCTTCCAGAAATCGCCTGCAGCAGGTGCTGGCTTGAATTTATCTGCAGGCCAGCCATGGAAGCTTCTTTCAACATCCACTCGAGCGCGAACAGAGATAAACCTGCCTCCGATATTGGGTAGCCGCCACCAATATCGCTGTGAACCCCGGCGAACCAAACCTGCTTGACGTCAGTGCGTTGACAGTCGTTCTCGTCTGTCTTCCACATATTGGTTCTGAAGAAGCGCCGCTTTTCATCAATCGCCAAGGCGTGGCGCAGCGTACGAACCGCAGGATTGCTGAAAGTTCGAGGCAGCACGACAGAGGTGAATTGCGGCACTGTTGGCTCGAAACGGAAGACCGACTTGACGGTATCGAAAAGGCCGAGGAATTCTATCTCGGCTTCCCGTTTGCAAAACGAGCCGCTGAACCGTCTGGCGAGTTCCAGGTTGAGTGGATCGGCGTAGAGTTTGACGGCATAGGGGACCAGGTTGTCCCGGCCCTTCTCCATAATACCAAGCTTGCCCACCATACCGGCAAGCGCCCGAGCGATGTAAGCACCCCGGCTAAAACCGAAGAGAAAAAGTTTGTCGCCTGGCTCAAACGTCTCCATCAGAAATTTATAGGCAGAACCAATTTTGTCATAGACGCCAAGCCCGATGCCCAGACCCAGCAACTTGATCAGCTCCTGACGACTCATCAAATCGACAGATGGTGCCCCTTGTGTTCCAACGCCTGGATCGTAAAAAAAGATCTGCTTCTCGCTGTCGTTTAAGATGGCACGAGCTAGACGAAGAATATTCGTTTCATCAGTTGCGATTTCATTGCCTGTGCCGTCGAATAGCACGACTATGTTCTTTCCCATGCTCAGCCCCTAGCTTTACCAACAGGCTAGCCGAGAGCAGCAAAACTGGGTAGTATCAGTCTTCAATTTATCGGTGCGTTTGCACTTTTCGAGCTGCACCATATGAGGGTGAAGAGTTGTACGCAAAGTCCCTTCATATTTACGACTTCAAATGCTTCAGAAAAGCAGAGCTGCGCCTGCAGTATCCCGGCCGGTCGGGTGAAGGGGTATCTGAGCTCGGAAACGTCAATCTCATTCTTGGTGACAATGGCGGTGGCAAGTCCTCGGTGCTTCGTGCCCTCGCCATCGCGGTTCTCGCGCCAGCGCTTCTTGACTCTGGATTTGTGCCCTATCGTCTTGTGCGCCGTGTAAAGCCAGGCGACACTCAGGTCGAAACGGCATTCCTCAAGGTGGAAGGAATGCCGGAGAAAAATGAAATCCTCCCCAATGTCTCTCGAAGGAAGAAGCTCGAGCTCATCGCGCGAATCCAGACGAGGGGTCGCGGCAATCTCGACCGGCTGCATCTGGAAAGCACACCCGACTCTCCAATCTCCGAGATCTTGTTTGACGATTATTCACCGGCTTATTTTGTCGTCGGCTATGGTGCGACGCGCCGGGTGGAAAACGGTGAATTTTCACCAAGCAGTGCGCAACGATCCCGTGCGCTTAGATATCAGCGGATCGCGGGTTTGTTTGAAGATCATGTAGCGCTGCGCCCAATGCAGGCGTGGCTGCCTCGTTTACTATCGAAGGATCCTAAACAATACGAACTCGTTTTATCTCATATCAATAAAGTTCTGCCCTCCAACATAAGGTTTTCTGGAGCGCGGGACGATGAAGAAGAGCAATATTTGTTTGAGTTTGAGGGCGTTCCAACGCCCTTCTCTGCACTATCGGACGGATACAAAGCATTCGTGGGGTGGGTGTGTGACCTCATCGGTCACATGGCCGATGTTGCGACAGACGGGCGTAGTATTGCCGAGTTGCCCGGTATTGTGCTTGTTGATGAAATCGATCTTCATCTTCATCCGGAATGGCAACGCAGCGTTGTGCCGGCACTTGCGGGTGCTTTTCCAAAGATCCAGTTTGTATTCACATCACACAGCCCGCTCGTAGCCAGTACGGTTCGCCGCGAAAACGTATTTGTCACCGACGTCGCAGAGGACGGCACGGCCACCATCAAGCAGCTCTTAGAGCGGGTGTATGGGCTTGGCGCTGAACAGCTTCTGCTCTCCTCGTATTTCGGTCTTCAGTCGACACGACCAGAGTCTTTCAATCGCCAGGCGGAGACCTTGTTCGAGAAAGCAGCGAAGGGTGACGCATCAGCGGCGCTTACATATCTGGACCAACTGACGGTGCCCTCAGATTCGGCACCAGCGACACCGACTAAACGGAATGGCGCCAAATGATCAGGTACGACTTCGATAGAACTGTTGTCGAAGCCGACATTCGCGCCGTGGATCCGAGATGGTTCAACAAGGCCGAAAAACGCACGAAAATTATCGTTAAGCTCGGTTCTTTCGCCGAGAAGACATCCGTTTGGAGCAAGATAAAGCCCACTTTTATGAGGCTGCAAAAGAATAAATGTGTTTTCTGCGAGCGGCAATTCGAGAACCCAGACTACGGTACGATCGAGTTCGACGTTGAGCATTTTCGCCCGAAGTCATCGGTGGTGACTTGGCCAGATCCAGTGCGTCATTCAAAGCTGAAATACGACTTTGGAACCGGCGCCCCATATGCGACTGGGTACTATTGGCTTGCCTATGAATTGGAAAACTATGCGGCGTCGTGCAAGGTTTGCAATACGTCGCTCAAACTCAATTATTTCCCCATAGCAGGCGACCGGGGGAGCGTTTTAGCGACTGTCGATGATCTTTCAAATGAGCAACCTTATCTCTGCTACCCATTTGGCGACCTTGACGATGATCCTGAGACGTTGATGACGTTTGTTGCCACAACGGCGGTTCCAACTGCATCAGATGACTTTAAGAAGCGACGTGGGCAGACGATTATCGACTTTTTCGATTTGAATGGGCGCGAGCAATTACATCGGGAAAGGGCCCGGATGATCGCAATGTGCGGTAGCGCCCTCATGGCAGATGCTGAAGGAGAAGCGACGGATCAAGATCAACTGGTAATAGCGCGCATGGATTCGCCTGTCTTACCGCATTCCAATTGCTTGCGGGCATTCAAGCGGTCATGGGCTACGGACAAAGAGCTTGCCCGGCAGATTTACGAAAAATGCAGGGCATACGCTCTGGGTGGTGATAGCTCCGGGCCTCCCGATCTTTAAAAGGCAATTGAAATGCTAAGCGGTCTTCAGGAGCAGATCACCTAACTACCATCGAAACCTCGCTCCTTCATCACGGTTTTCAAGCCGCGAGAAAAACTTGAAACTTATCGTTTAATCCTTGTTTTGGCGCGCAATTATCCTACGTTTTGACTCTGACTTTGCTTCAGAAATACTCTTCCGAATATCGCTGATATTGTGCAGGGAAAGTTGAGCGCGTGCAGGAGGGAGGTCCTCCAGGTCTAGGTTCATCCGCATGATAAAATAGTATGCCATCGACAATCGCACGTCGATTTTTCGCATGCCGTCGCTCATGGAATAGTCTCGCTGAATAGCGAGAGCCTGCTCCTCAGTAAGACCAGGATGTGGCCGAAGATCAAGGGTTACGACAGTCGTCCACTCCACATCGTCTTCCGGATCATAGTTTGCCAAAGAGCCGGGTTTGATGTCATCGATACGCGTTAAAACAAAATCGCGAAAATCATCACGATCACACGCCCACGCTCGAACGTGCCACCGATAGCCATCGAACGCCAGAGCGTGGGGGGCAATTTCACGAACACGCGAGTTTGTCAGGGATTGGTAGCGCACCTCGACCGAACGCTTTAGCCGGATCGCCTCAAGAACCAGTCGAAGGCATTCTGGATCCACATTCCTCACAATATCGGGCGCCATATCCATCGGCGGCATCTCACGAAACCATATCTCTTTCCGGGGAAGCGCACCCGTCAGCAAAGCACGCAATTGGAGCAACAGCCGATCAGCTGAGACCTTTAGGAATGACGGTTTCATCCCTTTCGTGGGTTTGAAGGTTTTATCAGTTGCATCGTATTCGATGTTGTCACCGGCGAGTTCTCTGTAGCGCCTAAGGTCGATAGATGTTTGTGGGGTGGAAATTTCAAACGTCTCTTCAAGGTCACTTCTGTTGAGTGCACCTTCCCAAAAAAGCTTCCATTCGATGAACTCGAAACGGCGATTTTGCATCCACGGACGTTTTTCATCAGTCATGCATATAATTCCTTGACGGGTATCATTTTTATACCCATATAGTTTTTAGCGGGTTTCCTAGGAGTCTCGCATCTTGGCTGCGAAGTCAACAAACACGTGGTTGTTGGAGAGAATTCATGAGCCGTGAGCATGTGGGGCATCGGGAGATCTTGAGTTTTGCGGAGGATCGTGTGAACCTTCCTCAGGACAAAGCGCATGAGTATCGAGCACAAGCGCGACGGCTGCGCGAAAAGCTCGAATCCTATCTCGACGAACATCCCGATTTTACTCTTCGCAAGATGATGCTCTCAGGAAGCTTGGCAAAGGGTACTGCCCTGCGATCGCTGAATGACATTGACGTGGCTTGCTACATCAGCGGCGCTGATGCGCCGCAGTCAGTCAGCACCTTGCTCACATATCTTGCGGAGCGATTGCGCAAGGCATTCCCGAACTTCACGGCCGACCAGGTGACCCCCCAGACCTACTCCGTAACCGTCTCCTTTCGAGGGTCCGGGTTAGACGTCGATGTTGTGCCTATTCTTTATGATGGGGATGCACAGTGGTTCGGAAACCTTGTGAGCCAAGATGACGGATCATTCCTGAAGACCAGTATTCCCCTTCACCTCGAATTCGCAGGTAAACGCAAGAAAGCTCAGGAGAAGCATTTCGCCCAGGTCGTCAGACTTGTCAAATTCTGGGCTCGCCGCCAAAAACAGGAGCGCGATGGTTTCCGTTTCAAGTCGTTCATGATCGAGCTGATCCTGGCCAAGCTTTGCGATGACGGTCTTGATTTGTCCGACTATCCCGAAGCGCTGCAGCACTTCTTCACCTACATTGCGACGAGCGGCCTTAAAGATCGGATCGCATTTTCTGACTACTATCCGCTCTCCACTATCGGTTCATTTCCCGAACCTATGCGGATTATCGATCCCGTGAACGCACTAAATAACGTTTCGCGACTCTATACCAGCGGCAACATGGAAGACATCGTGGATGCCGCACTGGACGCAGGCGATGCAATCGACGCCGCGTTAGCGGCTCCTAACAAGCAACTGACCGTCGGCTACTGGCAGAAGGTCTTTGGTTCCACGTTTCAGTTTTGAGGGCGGTGATGTCCAGCTATAGTTACACAGAAAGTGCTACATTCACCGTTACTCATGCGCGTCATATGGCGGCTAAGATCGCGACGGACCTAAAACGCATTCAACGCCTCTACGGTAAGCCAACTGACCAGACCATTGCCGACTATGAGGCTGAAGCCGTCGCTATGATGAAGGCTGGCTATCTGTCGTCTGTCACCTATGGTTTCAAGCGCGACGGTTCATGGATTGAACCGACGCTTAAGTACACGGCGCGCGATCTCGCTAACGGAATGGCGAATGATGATGATCCCGGCAAAATTCGCCCCGGGAAAGATGTATCAAACGCCTCATTCACCAGCTTCATGAATTACACCGACGCGTTTTTTGCTCTGCCTCAAGGGGATCGCGATGCCTTTAAAAGCTCGCTTCCCTTTCAGCGCTCCACCGGAACTGAGCCGCCGGTAAATGGATATCTCGCCTCCGATCACACCTATTCTGCTGGCGGTCGGGCACTCGATCGCTCATGCGTAAGGAGCTACTGATGCAAAACATGCCCGGACTGGACGAGCTTTTTGAGCGACGTCAAACTTACCCTGACTTCGAGCCTCAGGAGCGGCTCGCGCGACTAGTCGGTCTCGATGACCAAAAATCTCGCCTGGCCAAAATCCTTGGCCTCATGGTCAATCCGCAGGGGCTCGAAAAGTGGGCTGCCCGTTTTCATGCAGCTGAAGCGCGTGCCTTGCTTGATGTCATCTTACGTCGCCCGCCACTTGTTGTCCTCGCAGGGGACGTGGGCTCGGGCAAGACCGAGCTCGCCGAGACTATCGGAGACGCGGTAGCGCGCCAGGAAGACATTGAGATCACCTTGTTTCCACTCAGTCTGGCCACACGCGGCCAGGGCCGTGTCGGTGAAATGACACAGCTGCTTTCCGCGGCATTCGAGCACACGGTTCAGGCGGCAAGCAAGCTCAGGGGAGATCGAAAAGCCAAAGGCGGCATCATCCTTCTAGTCGATGAAGCCGACGCCCTTGCACAGTCACGTGAATCCTCGCAGATGCACCATGAGGATCGCGCTGGCGTCAACGCATTCATCCGGGGTATCGACCGCCTTGCGAATCTTCGGCTTCCTGCAGCGGTGATCATGTGTACGAATCGCCTCAATGCCCTCGATCCCGCGGTACGTCGCCGAGCTGCGGACATATTAGCTTTTGCTCGTCCCAGCAACGAGCAGCGACAGCACATCCTTTCGCTTCGTCTCGGCCCGCTTGGAATCACCGCAAGCCAGTTGCAGATGCTGGTGTTGGCGACTGGGGCAACGGGAGATGCTCCCGGTTTTACGTTTTCAGACCTAACCCAACGCCTCCTGCCGGCAATCGCGCTTGATGCTTACCCGCACAAGCCGGTTGAGGGAGGACGCGCACTGCAGATCGCAAAGGCGATGCATCCGACGCCAGCTTTTCGCGATGAGGTCGCAGCAACAGAGGTTACCCGATGAGCACTTGGTCTATCCAAACGCTCCTTTCAGAGCTGCATGACGACATTCAGGAGCGACTAGGGCGTGCCCGAAAGGCTTTCGGCCATCCAGGAACGAAGGGCGACGCCAGTGAAGCTGTCTGGCTTGAGATGATGCAAACTTATCTGCCTATGCGTTATCAGGCAGCATCTGCCCATGTCGTCGACAGCACCGGAGCATTCAGCGACCAAATCGACGTGGTCGTCTTCGATCGCCAATATTCGCCCTTTATCTTCTCTTTTCAGGGGCAAACCGTCATTCCCGCGGAGAGCGTGTATGCGGTCTTTGAGGCCAAGCAATCTATCAATGCAGAACAAGTCGCATATGCCCGCAAGAAAGTTGCGAGTGTCCGATCTCTGCATCGCACGAGCCTTCCTATTCCTCATGCGGGTGGCACATACCCAGCCAAGCCGCTGCAGAATATTATCGGAGGTTTGTTGACGCTGGAGAGCGACTGGTCACCCGGACTCGGCGTAGCGCTCTCCAGTGCGCTGACTGACGGCAGCGAAGCTGACCGGCTCGATCTAGGCTGCGTGGCAGCGCACGGCATCTTTGCTCGCGATCTGGAAGGGGCCGACATGCTCACCCCTATGCGAAAGCCCGCAACTGCATTCCTCTTTGAGCTGATTGCTCGACTGCAGGAAAAAGCCACAGTTCCTATGATTGACATCCGGGCATATGCGCGTTGGCTTGATGTTGATTTACCTACCTAAGGCCGTTGCCAATAGACATCATCGGGCACTTCGGTCACCCTTTTTTACTTGGAGAGGAAAGACTTCAACGATTAGACCTAAGGGCGATAAATTTGCAGAATATGCGCTGATTTTTCACGGCTCCGGCATTGCGGCTAGAAGGGAGCGTGCTCTCATTGCTGGGTGGCGTAAGTCTGGTGTCCGATGTTTTGGGGATAAGCTGCCACGCTCGTTCTAGGGATAATCTAAACTTCAGACCTGGACGGATCCAGATTGGCTAAAAAGCGACGACCTTTGATTGCATTCTATTGAAACACCATCGCTTAATATGACATGTTGCCTCTGGGGGAACGAATTTCATGGACATCGTATTTGGACTTTGGGCTGACGCTGGCTCCGTCCCGGATCATGGTGGTGATGGCGGCGGCTCTATGGGACAACCTGTGCTTGGACCGGCCGGTCTGGTCGATACGCTGGAGACGATACTGGGCATCGGGGGTCCGCGTAAGCCGCAGGTCGTCAGAATCGCATCGTTCCAAGCGACCTTAGAGAGCCTCGATGGAGACTACTTCTGGACCTCGTCCCTTCAAATGGATCCGTGGTCTACCGCGCAAACACTACTTGGATGGCGCGACGAACTGATCGGGTTTGGATGGCAGCATGACCAGACCTGGCGAGAGCCACGGCTAAGCAACCTCGCTGCCGCGTCTCGGGCAGCCATCGAGCTGCCGTCCGGTCTGTCCGATCGGATCGCCGCCATCATCAACGAACTGGCGGCATCCAGCATGCGTCCGCTTACCCGAATAAGACTAATCGATCCAATCGATTTATGTCCGTCGCCACTTCGCCGTCTCCTTGAACGGCTTAGCAATCTCGGTTGTGTGATGGAGGCGATCAAGTCGACCGCCGCGGCCCCGGTAGAGACGTCGCTCGGAAAGCTACAGCGATGGATGCTCAACTCAAGCGGAACGTTGGAAGGGGCAGACGGTAGCGTGACGGTGGCATCGTCGGCCAGCAAGCCGCTCGCCGCCGAAATTGTCGGGCAATGGTTTGCCAACCAGACGGGGAACACCACGATTGCGCTCGTCTCACAGGACGGCGACACGGATCTTCTCGACCATGGACTGGCCGGCGCCGGTGCGCCGCGCGCAGGCCGCAGCCGGTCCTCGATCCATCGGGGATCGCTGCAACTTCTGCTACTTGCTTTCAAGATCGTCTGGGCACCATTCGACCCGCGCGCGCTGATGGAGCTCCTGGTTTTCCCCAATTCGCCCGTCTCTCCGCGCGCGGCTTGGCATTTGGCCGCAGCGCTTGAACAGGCTCCAGGCCGAGGAGGGATCGAATGGGAAGAAGCCTGGACCAAGATTGACCAGAACGAACGTCTCAGGGCACAGGGCGAGACCGGCGAGCTTGAGGCTGCCAATCGGCGGCTTTCACGCTGGCGGGAATGGGCCGAACCTCAGACCGCCGACCCAATTCTTGGCATCCCTCTCCAACAGGCATTGGCGATCTGTGACCGGGTTGCGGTCTGGGCTTCACGCAGATACGCCATGACCAATGATTTTCTGTACTCCGCCACCTCCATCCTTGCAGGTGAGGTCCGGGCAGCGCTAGCGGCGCTGGGTCGAGACCGGTTGCCCCGGCTTCTTGTCGAACGCATCATTGACCAGGCCCTCGATCTCGGCGAAGCCAATCCGAACGCGCGGGCAGAAGCCGCTAGCTGGCGGAGCGTACCGCATCCAGGCTCCATCTGGGCACCTGTTTCCACGGTGGTCTGGTGGAATTTTGGCGCTACGCGGGAAGGGTCCTTACGTTCACCGTGGAGCGAGCGCGAAAAACAGGAACTTGCGTCCGCGGACTGTCCCGCCGACGATATGGCGATGGGGGCACGCGCAGCGAGCGCCGCTTGGGAGCGCGCTATCTTGAACGCGCGCCGCTCCGTTCTCCTGATCGCTGCCGGGCTCGACAGCGATGCCGAGGACAGTTTACATCCGCTGGCACACCGCCTGAAGCCGGCGCTCGATAAGGTCGGCACGGTTCTCCAGCTTGAAACAGCGCTGCGCGCTTCCGAGATCAGTATCGGCGATACGGTGATTGGAAGGCATGCGATTGCCCCGGCGCTTCTCCCGCAAGCAAAATTTTCCTGGCCAACCCCGGCAAACTTCAACACGCGCCTAGCGGAAGCTACTCAATCGGCAACCTCGCTGGAAAGCCTGTTATCCTGCCAGCTTATGTGGGCCCTCCGACACGTCGCAAGGCTTAGGGCAGGTCGAGTTCGCTCAATCCCCGACGCAAATCAGCTTCTTGGTAATCTCGCGCATGCTATCGCCCGCGATATCTTCGTGCCTGGTGTCCCGCCCGATCCCACTTCCGCCGCGCAACAAACAACCTCGTTCCTTGAAAGTAAGATTGATCAGCTCGCGGCCCCGCTACGGCATCCAGAATTTGCCGAGGAGCTCAATTTCGCGCGCAGGCGGCTGCCAGCTGCGATGGCTAGCCTGGCACGATGCCTGGTTGACAATCATCTAACCGTCGAGGCAACGGAACAACAGGTCAGCGGGACATTTGAAGCCGTGCTTTCCATGCGAGGTGCAGTTGATCTCATTACCCGTGACCAAATGGGACAAGCCGTGATCGTCGATCTCAAATGGACCCGCAGCGATCGGACACGCGTCGATGAACTCGCCAATGGCGGCGCCGTCCAGTTGGCCAGTTATGGAGCACTCGTTGCCGGAGATCAGCCCTATCGTGCAGGCTACTTCCTTCTGAACCAGCGCCAGTTTGCGACACTGGAGGGGAGCGGTCTTAGTGGCCGCCTTGTTCAGGGCAACAGGTCGTTGCCGGATACCTGGACGGCGATCATCGCCGCCTGGAGGAGCTGGCGATCTGTGACCGAAGGCGGGCAGATTCTCGCAACGGGTGTGGAAGGGGTGGCGAACTTGCTCCCAAGCGATCTTACCATAGCGCGTGAGGTGCACTGCGAGCGTTGCGACTATTCAACGCTCTGTCGGGTTAGGGCTATCGCATGACAGAAGACACGACGTCACAAAACCGAGTTGACACAACGATTGCCAGTGCTGGCACCGGCAAAACGTACCGGCTCGTGCAGGACATTGTCACGGAGGTTTGTGCTGGCACAGCTCCGCACAGGATTCTCGCGACCACTTTTACCAAGAAAGCAGCTGCCGAACTTGCAGGTCGCATTCGAGCCACATTGATCGACAGGGGTCGGCCAGAGCTTGCCTCCGCGATGCTGTCTGCCCGGATAGGCACGGTGAACTCAGTTTGCGGCGCGTTGATCTCGGAATTCGCTTTCGAGCTCGGACGATCGCCAATCTCGGAGGTCATAGCTGAGGACCGACAGTCTTCGATTTTCGGAAGGGCATCCGGGTTGGTGATGGAGGAATGTGGCCCTGCGATCTCAGAGATTGCGGAACGTTTTGGTATTCAAGCACGAAGCTATTCGGCACATGGCCGAACAATCCGTGGCTGGCAGGACGACGTTCGGCGTGCAGTTGATCTGGCGCGTTCAAACGGTATTCCGAAAGAACGCCTCACCCATTGTGCAGCCCGGTCAAGCGCCAGCCTGATCGCGCTCCTGCCACTCGAGACATCCGGTCAGACAACGGAGGCTACAGACGCTGCGCTCGCATCAGCTATTGAGGCCTGTATGTTCAATATCGAGAAGAACCGGGCCAGCTTGAAAAGCGGGACACTAACAAAGGATGTCCCGACTGTTGAGAAGGCTGTCCGCACCCTGCATGGCGGAGAGCGGATATCTTGGCCTGAATGGGCGAAACTCGCCAAACTCGGAGCGACCAAAACGGATGCATCGCTCTTTGCGGATGTGATCGCGGCTGCATCCGCCCATCCAAAACATCCGGGCCTGAGGGCTGATATCGAGCGTTATATCGCGTTGATCTTCGATTGCGCAGCCAAATGCATCAGCGCGTATGCCAATTATAAACGCGAACGTGGTCTCCTCGACTTCGTCGATCAGGAAATGCTTACGCTGGACATCATCACCAATCCGGCAAACGAGGAGCGCCTTCGCGAACTAATCGGCGCGGTCTTCGTTGACGAGTTTCAGGATTCGAGCCCGATCCAAATCGCAATCTTCACCGCCTTATCGCAAATCGCCAAACGCAATCTGTGGGTCGGCGATCCCAAGCAATCGATCTACGGCTTCCGCGACGCCGACCCCGCGCTAACTATTGCCGCCTCCGCTGCCATCACCCAAGCCACAGGCGGCATCACGGGCTATCTACGTCGCTCCTACCGCACCCGCCCACAGCTTGCCGACTTCGTCAACGCGGCGATCACGCCAAATATGGCGCGGGTCGGCATGAAGGATGAAGAAATCAGGTTCGACGGATGCGAGCGGACCGAGAATACGGACACACCACCTGGCCTGTCATTCTGGCCAATGACGGGCAAGAAAAAGGATGACCGCACCGCAATGCTAGCGGCCCAGATCGCCGGACTACTTGCCAAACCCGCTGAGTGGCCCGTCTCGGGAAAAGGTGGCTGGCCGCGAAAGTCCCGTGGTGGCGACATCGCGGTCCTGTGTCGCGGAAATCAACAGGTCGGCGAGCTCGCTTTGGCTTTATCAGAACATGGCGTCCGGGTCGCGGTGGAGCGATCGGGACTCCTTGCTCAGCCCGAGATCGAACTCGCGCTCGCCGCGTTCCGATGGATCGCCGACGGTAGCGATACACTCGCACTCGCCGAACTTGCCAGGCTTGCGACTGACAACAATGATTGGTTCGCCGCTATTTTTGATAACGACGCAAAAGCCGGGCTGATCGCGCGGGTTCCTTTTGTCGACGCGCTGATCGAGATCCGCGACCGAGCGCTTCAGCTCACGCCAGTGGAGGTTTTTGATGCACTACTCCATGCGCCGACAATCATTGACACGCTCCTCAGTTGGGGTAATGCCGAGCAGCGGCTTCAGAACTTGGAAGCTCTCCGCGGCCTGGTCGAGGCCTATCAAGACGAACAACGTGCTGAGCGACAGGCGTCAACCTTAACTGGCGCCTGCGCGTGGATCATGTCGCGCGACGACGCTCGCCAGCCGCAAAGCCGGCATCCAGATGCCGTGAACATCATGACCTATCATGCGGCCAAAGGTCTTGAATGGCCGATCGTCTTATTGACCGAGCTCGATGCATTGGCCAAGGGTTCTCCGTTCGGCATGGTTGCCGAGAACGAAAGCGCGCCGGACTGGAGTTCCCCTCTTGCAACGCGCGTCTTGCGGTTCTGGCCTTGGCCATACGGGGAGCAACAGAAGGACGTTGGTCTGGACGTGTGGGCGCCAGTGAGCCCTGAAGGTATATCGGCGCTCGCAGAAGAGCGCCGGGAGCGGACACGCCTTCTCTATGTCGGACTCACTCGCGCCCGCGACTATCTGGTTTTGACGAGTACCGGCGGTGCCCAGCCGTGGCTCGATGAACTGCAAAGCGATGAAGGCGTGCCGCTCGTAAGGGATGCCGGAGATACCATCAGCGTGGGGGTAGAAAGGTTTACTAGCCGTCCCTCTCCCGAGGCCCTGCCGACGCCGCAGTCACGCAGCAAGCCGCCGCAGGAATATGTGAGACCGGCTGCAACATCCACAGCTTACCCGCCTCTCAGGATTCGACCCAGCGACGCCGTCCTATCCGGCGCGCAGGTCACGATTGCAGAAACAGAAACCATCGGCGATCGCATTCCCTTGGTGGGACATCCCGATCTTCAGATGCTTGGCGAAGCCGTTCATCGGTTTCTCGCCGCAGACAATCCAGACGCGCAAACGGCAATGCGTACGCAGCGCGCTGCCGCCACTCTTGCCCGCTGGGGCGTTCCACAATTAAGTGCCGCTGACACCGTCGCGATCTCGGATCGATTGCAGTCTTTCATCACGCGCCGGTTCGGAAGCGCCACCCAATTGAAGGAATGGCCTATCCATGCCGTGGACGGCCTCCAAATCGTCGGCGGCCGCCTCGATCTTCTGATCGACATTGGCGACGGATTTGCGATCATCGATCATAAGAGCTTTCCGGGATCGGTAGGGTTGGACGAGTTGCGGCTGCGCGAATTTGCCGGACAGGTGAACCTCTACGCCCGGGCAATCCAACGGATCACTGGCAAAGGCCACTTCGAATACTGGATCCATCAGCCGATTGCAGCAGTTATGACCCGTATCGAGCTAGAGTAAAGGTGACGGGCACGCTACAATTCTTGTGATCACCGCCCATCCCGGTGAAGGGATATCGGCGTGGCGACAATGCGCCGACCTTTGAATCTTGACCTAAAACACTCTCACAATCTCGGTCCCTTTGCCGGTCAGGAGATCGAAATCTTGGCCGTAAATGTCAGGGCCTAGCATGGTCGGGCTGTCTGTCGACACCGCCAACTCGAAGCCGGCCGGATCGATCCAGCGTAGGCCATCGGCAACCCGGATAGGGATGACGGAGTATTTTCCGTTTGCGCCGGTAGTACCGGACAGACCGGCTTGCAGCGATCGGGTTACCACTCGGTCGGTCGGGCTTTTTCGCCTGCTGCGCGACCACTCGAGGAAATTCCGCGGATCGATCAGATCCTCGTCGTCCGCCGCTGGCTCATGGCGATCATCCATCCAGTCCAAGAACTCCTGTCTCAGCGGGATGGCGTCATCGCGGGAGCGAGCGATGCCCTGCGACAAGGCGAACGCCACAAACGGATCGAGTGTCCCCCAGCGCAGCAATTCCTTTGCCCAGAATGCGAACCACGGGAGATCGGCCGTTTCTTTCCACGTGTTGAGGGCAGGGGTCGCGAAAGGATCGGGGTTTTCTTCAGTCCAGCGCTGGGCAACGGCGGCGCCGATGGCAACCGCAAGACGGAATTCTAGATTATCCGCGACGAAGGTCTGCCACGCGCGAAGATCGTCGGTTGGCGGCTGCGGAGCATCGTTAGCAGACATCCACCATGCCAGAACCTCGTGCCATCGGGCGTAAAGCGCGCGACCGATCACCGTGTCGCGCACGGCAAAGCCAAAACCCCGGTCGTCGGCGATGACGTCGCCCATCTGCCGGAACAAGGCCAGGCGATCGTCGTCCTGCATGCCGCCATAGCCATCGGCATAGTGTAATATGTCCAGCAACTTTTCTGCCGCGGGGCGAAAGCGCCGGCCAATGCAAGGTGTATAGCCGAAGCTGTAGAGCACCCTTCGCTCCGACGCGTCGGGATAAACCGTCGCGACTAAACCTCTGCCCCTCTGGATGAAGGCTACTTCCATCCAGTTCTCATAGGCCGAGGCCACCCTGGCGAAGGTGTTCTGCCAAACCTTGGCTAAAGCCGCCTCGATCTGCGCTTGTGTCAACTGGACCGGGTCGATTGCCTGCAGCTCTTCGATCGCGGACAGGATGATGCCATCCAGCTCGTCGATACTATCTGCTAGTCGAGCTGTCGCGGAAGGCGAGGCGGTCCCGGCCTCGCCGGACAGTTCCTGCGGCACAGCACCTTCCAGCCAGGTCAAAAAGTCGGCAGAAGTCACGAGGCCGAGCTGCAACGATCGCTGCCATATCGAACGCATCAGCACCGCGAGCGGACTGTGATGTTCGCCGCCGCCTGCAGCGTCGGCAATCAAACCTCCAAGGAGATTGTCGTATTCCGCCCGACGCGCGCCGATCTGATTACGCTGCATCTGGCGCTGACCTGGAGCCGTGGTTGATTCCGCCACAGGAAGCGCAACTAGTGTCATGCCTTCCATTCCCTTGGCGGCGCCAGGGCGGCCGGCGCGGCCGGCGAGATTGCGAAACTCCGCCGTTGACATCGGATGTTCGGTTCGCGTTCGCGTGGCGACATCGAAGGAGCTTCTCATCACCGACGGCAAGAAGATCAGATCAAAGGGCAGGTTGACGCCTTCGGTTAAAGTGGCCGTTGCCACGGTTATCCGGCAGATCGAACGCTCGATCAGGGCAACCATCATGCGCCTGAGGCGCTGCGGCATCTGACCGTGGTTGGTCGCTATCCCCCTCTCAAGTAATTTCAACTCGTGGGAATCCTGGCCGCAATAGTCGGCGCAGACCATTCTTGCAGACTTAAACAGCTCAACGTCCGAGCCTTCCACCGGCGGCACGAAAGCGGGCGCCGCGTCCCACCCCTTTAATGCAAAAGCGTCTGCATACCATTTGATAGTGTCCTCTGGGCTTTGTGACACAGAGACGAGGATACGCCGGTCACTATCGGTCAGGTGAAGCGCCGTCCACAAGACCGCCAATTGCGTATTGTGGTTGAGGCTACCCCTGACCACCGCCGGTGCCTGTGGCATCGGCGCAATTCGAAGTCGCATATAGACATTCGCATCTCTGCCTCTCACCGCGAGAACGCGGTCATTGAGCATGTCGAAGAGGATTTCCGGGGCAGCGCCCGGGCGAACTTCGAATGTGCCGATCGCCTGCCTCGAGCTGCGGTAATAGGACCCGACTGCCTCAGCGGTCGAATTCCCTTCGATCCATCGAGCGACCGGGCCCGCTGCCCCGCCCGCGACGGCCGTTAGGGCAATCCTGACCACATCTGGCTTGCGGGCCAAAAGCCTGGAAATGAAGGCCTCGAGCCGTGCCGCGCGGCTGGTATGTCCCGCCAGTGCTTCCTGGGCATAAACCGTATTTTCAATGACGACTTGGTGGGCCTCATCCACCAAGAGGAGCTTCAACCGCGCAAGTAGCATGGGTCCAAGGTAGCGCATCAGCGCATCGGCTTTTTCGACGGTGGCAATAAGCACGGTCGGCGTATCGGCTGTGAGCCATGCGTCGGTGATGCCCCAGTCGGCGCCGCCGTAGAGCCCAGTGACGACGAATTCGCGGCCGAGTTCGCCAGTGAGTTTTGACTCGACCTCGCCAGCGAGCGCGCGAGAGGGAACGATATAGAGGGCAAGCGGCGCCAGATGGCCGTCGCCCCGCAAAAGTAGCTCTTTTACGATTGCCAGATTTGCGACGAGCGTTTTTCCCGATCCGGTTGGCGTGCACAGGGCGAAGGAGGAGTTTTGTAGCAGCCGCTCGATGCCCTGATGTTGTGATTGCCAGAGCACCCCGCGTCCTCTGGCATATTGCCGCCTGGCAAAACCGTCCAAATAGTCCAAATGCCCCGGACGCATTGCGGCCAATCGCCGAAGAGGCTGATAGATCGTGGCCTTGGCATAACGCTCGCAGGCGGACCGGATGAAGAAAGCCAGCGTCGCGACATCTTCGGGGGCGAGGCGCACTAGAAAGCGCTCGACCTGGCGAAGATGCGTCATTGCAGCTTCCAGCCTGTCGAACTGGCCCCGGCGCAGGCTGTCAGCCGCGAGGCCGACCGACCTGATCAGCTCGAGCGTCGTCAACCACGCGAGATCGGAGTCTATATCTTCCTTGAAAAACGCGTTGGACGCGTCCGGCACGGTCGCTTGAGGATTGGCGTTCCAGAAGGCGGCAACCCTTTCAAGCACGCGGTCGAAATCGGCACTGAGGAAGTCGGCGAAGAGGAGAATGCCGTCGTCATTCGACTTTACCTGCCGTAAAAGCCCCGCTGCCATCGCAGGCAACCCACCCAGCTGGTAGGATCCCGCCGCAAACAGTGCCAGCGGCACGACTTCAGCTAGGCTATCGTTCGAACGGGCCAGCCATTCGAACAGCTCGCCGGCCCGGCGGAAAGCAAGGCTCGCGTCCATCTGGTTTCCGCCCGCGACCGACTGAAGCACCCCGCCGGCATGGATGAGCCTGTAGGCCTCCGCCAAGGTTTCTGCGGAATCGCTTTGCGACCAATAGATGGTCTCGACATCCCATGTGGTCTGTATCGCCCTGACGAAAGCCCTCGCCTGCCTCGGTGTCAGGAGCTGATCTTGGCCGATGGCGTTCCGAGTCCGTGTTGCGATTGCTATGCGTTCTGGATCGGTGATCGGCATGAATGTCCCTCAGGTCCACAGACTGTCATAAAGCGCGTCAATCAGTGCATCGCCGTCGGACAAGATGACTTCTACGACTTGAAGGTCTCTGTTCTTCTGGTGCTGGACGGGTTTGTTTCCCCGTTCTAGCAGCGGTTGTCCCGCGCTACGCCCGGCGGCGCTGCCCCCAACCAGGAGAATAAGATCGGTACGCTGGGATGGCGCCGGATTTTCCAACTGCTGGATCCTGTCCAGGGAGAGTATAACGTCGGCGTATTCATCGGGCGCCAACTCCTGGAGGATGTCCTGCAGCTGTTTGACGCCAATCGGCACATCGAGGGCGCGGTTGATCTCGAACCAGACACCCTTGCCATCATGGACAAGGTTACCGGACTTTTTCGGCACCTCGACCTTCTTGCCAAGCATGACCTCGTCGAGAACGGACGGGATCCATTGCTTGCGCCATTTGGCTTCGCCGGCAATGAAACGGCTGACCGAGCCGTCGTCGTTGACGACGATGCCGATGAAGTCGTCGCCCTTGCGGCCGAGAATCTCTCTTGTGCGAAGGGTGTCACGCGACAGAACATAGATATACTGCCTTGCGTCTTCCTGGTTGCGGAAGAGAAAGACCGGGACGACCCACTGGTGATGGCCGACGAAGTCCAGCGCCTCGGTCATCAGCCCCGACATCACCTCTCCGAACACGCCTCGCCTTGCCTTCGGGGGAAGGCAGTTTGGATATTTCGCGTTGAATCCCGGAGCACCGGCATCCGGATGGAGGCTCATCCCCGCATAGCCATGAAAGTACTGACGCGCATCCGAATGTGCAGACTCAAAATAGGGACGCAACCCCTCCCGTATCGTTGCGTCGCCCGGAACGATTTGTTCCAGCAGGATGTGACCGTAACCCTTTGTCGACGCGGGATAGCTGGTGAGCCATTTGTTCAATGTCGCGTTTGGCGGTGCTTGTTTATGCATGATATCTCGACAGGAAGTTGCAACTCTGGAGTTACACGAGAACAGCTACAAACTCCACAACTACGCCGGCCTGAAAAAGGCCGGAGCGTTTATCGCATTTGGTCGTTACAACACCCCCCACGCCCGAAACCTCCCCCTCCCCGTCATCTCCCACAGGCCCAGCTCCTCGACGATCCGAAGTGCCGCCCGCGGCGTGACCTCGAGCTCCTTCGCGATCATCCCAGCCGATAACAGCGGCCGCGAGATCACCAACTCGATCAGTTCCGGCAGCTTTGACGATATGCGTTTCCCGACCAGCCGGCGCTCCATCATTTTTCGCGCAAGCAGCAGACGGTCATGTTCCTTCAGTCCGAGCTCTGCGGCGGCGATGATGCCGCCGAGAATGGCCAGCAGCCGGGTTTCGCGGTCGCGATGCCGGCGCCGATCGACCGGAATGGCTTTCAGGCCGAAATTGAAGGCGGCCAGATGGACCGCCGTCGTCAGTCCGGCTTGACGCAGGATCGATGCGGCGAGAAGCCGACCGAGCCATGGTGCATGCTGCAGCACGGATAAATCATTCCAGGCATCGAGGGCGACTACCGCCTGCAGCACTGCGGGTAGGTCTTGCGTCTGCCGCAACACGCCGCGCCATTCTTCCAGCCGCTCGTCCTCGTCCCAGTCGAGATCATAGACGAGCGGGTCCTTTTCCGAGGCTCCGGCGCGGCCGGGCAGTTTTGCCTGCTTGATCGCGGCGTCGGCGCGAGCCAGCACCACATCAATGGCGGCGAATTCGGCGTCGAGCGGGCCTACACCATCTTCGACCTCGTCCCTCTCCCCTCCTCCGGCAACCTCGTCGACAGCCGGCGCGGTTTCACTGCTCGTCGCGGTGCCATCCGACGCCACCGTCGCTGCCAGGCCGCGCAAGCTGCGGAGGCCGTCGGCGGATAAAGCCCAGCCGGGTAGCTGCGCGGCGATGCGCCGGCGGGTTTTCAAAACGTCGCGGGCGATTGTCAGCTCGTGGGTGGGCGTGCGAATATCCTTCGTGGCGTCATGCAGGACGAGGTCTTCGAGATGAACCAGTTCGCCGTCGATCCACAGCGAGGCGCAGGCGTCGGTGAAATGGGTGCGCTCGATCCATCCTTCGCCGACCGGCGAACTGGCAATGCGCTCATCGAGACGGGTCAACATTGAGCCCACGTCCGAAATCGGCCGCAACAGGTAACTGGAGCAAATCCGGTGGCAGGAGGGATTCCCGTTTTCTGCAAATCATGAGATTCTTCTTTCATGACGAAGCG
>NZ_JAFLMY010000031.1:0-47195 GCF_017313375.1 Agrobacterium sp. Ap1 | reverse complement strand
GCAGCAAGCTGACACTCATCCGGCCCTCTGGGATGAGCCGTGGCCGTCTAAGCTACACCACTCCCTGGGACACGATCTGGTCGCCGGTCGCCTTGCAGTGATGAATGGCGAAATCAGCTTCGTTTATGGTCGATCTTATCTCGAAAACCCGAGCTCGGTTGCCCTTTATCTCCCGGAGTTACCGCTCGAAACGGGCGAGATCAGACCTCTCCATGGTCTTTCAATGGCCAGCTCCATTCGCGACGCTTCGCCCGATGCATGGGGACGTCGTGTTATTCTTAATCGCGCGTTCGGCGTGAAAGGCGGCGAGTTGAATGGACTGGAACTTGATGAACTGACATTTTTACTTGAGTCAGGCTCAGACCGAATTGGGGCGCTCGACTTCCAAGCATCGGCGACACACTATATTGGCCGGGGGACCGGCCACGCCACTCTTGATCAACTTCTGACCGCTGCAGAGCGAGTTGAGAAAAATCTTCCTCTCAGCCCCGAACTTGATCAAGCTCTCCATCACGGCAGTTCGATCGGTGGGGCGAGGCCAAAAGCCCTAATCGACGATGGTGCACGTAAATTCATTGCAAAATTCTCGAGCAGTTCCGACACTTATAGCGTGGTGAAGGGCGAATACATCGCGATGCGCCTAGCAGCTCTTTCGGGACTTAACGTGGCGCCGGTAGAAATCGTTCGCGCGTCCGGGAAAGACGTGTTGCTTGTTCAGCGCTTTGACCGAGTCCACGCGGGCAACGCTTGGTATCGCCGGTCGATGGTATCTGCCTTGACCATGCTTGAGCTCGATGAAATGCACGCGCGATATGCAAGCTATCAGGACTTGGCGGAAACGATACGCATTCGCTTTACAGCTGTTCCTGAAACATTGAGAGAGCTGTTTTCGCGTCTATGCTTCAATATTCTCGTTGGCAACACAGACGATCATGCCAGAAATCACGCTGCTTTTTGGGATAACTCGTCGCTGACGCTCACACCGGCCTACGATGTTTGTCCGCAACCGCGGGCAGGAGGGGAAGTTGGCCAAGCGATGCTGATCGTTGATCAGGACAGAAGCAGCAAGATCGTAACCTGTCTCAACGCAGCGCCGCACTTCCATTTGAGCCCGGCTCAGGCGATTGAGATCGTCAGCCATCAACTGCGGACTATCGCAAATAATTGGCGGGCATTGTGCGCTGAGGCAAAGCTGGGCGAAGTGGATCGAGCGCTTTTTTGGGGACGACAGTTCCTGAACCCCTATGCGTTCTATGGCCTTGACGGTGAAGCGAGCGAATTGGTGACACTGGCAGACACGATACGGGCTGAGCAAGCATAAGCGGCCATCCCTCCGAAGCTGCGCGCTCAATACAATTAGGCGGTCGATACTTCTGCTAGATCTTCGGAAGCGACAGCAAGACGGCGATAGCAATTTCGAGGCGATTCTGACTTTGCAATTGTGACGTTATCGAACTCAATCAACCACTTGGCTGACCGAGGACACGTGTCGTCAGTTCGAATCCTTTCACGACGGCCAAGTGCTAGAAGGTACTCCTCATGAAGGATCTCGTAAGAGGATAACGGCGTCCCCCCTGTCTCGCGTTATCCGTTCAATTTCCTGATACCCCATGCGCTGGGCAAGGCGCATCGATGGGATATTTCCGACCGCTATCAGACAAGCCGTGTGCTGCTTTCGTCTTTGGTCGAACCATCTCTGGGCCGCGCTCGCAGCTTCCAAAGCGTAGCCACGTCCATGAAACTCTGCTCTCAGTGTCCAAGAGATTTCGATGTTGGTCTGCGCGAGGCTCCCCAGATCGCGTTCGAACATGCCAAATCCCACCTTGCCGACATAAACGCCGCTATCCCGCTCGATCACGGAGAACAGGCCAAATTGCATCAATTGCCAGTGGCCGACATCACGCAACAGCCTGGCCCAAACGTCGCCTCGGCTGAGTTTGCCAATATGACGCGACACTGGCTCCTGCGAGAACATGTCAAATGTCGGCTGATAGTCATCTAGCGTTGGCAAGCGGAGGATAAGGCGGTCAGTATCTATCACGCGTCGCTCTGGTTGGGCTTGTTTCGATAGACCGATCCTAATAAGTCTCCGCTATCGAAAGTCTTATAAACAGTCAGCTAATGGGACTGGCTTGTACCAAAAACACTGATGCAATAGCAACCGACCCTTGCAATGCCAGTGCAAAATTCGCCGAGCTATCGTTTCAATTGATTCCGCATTTTTCGCCAGTGAATGAGGTAACCGAAGCCTGGTCCGATCAGCATGCCACCAATTATCCAATGAACGAGCGTTAACGGCTTCTCGTCGGGATTATGGTCGGTAATGTAGAGACAGAGAAAAAAGGCGGCCACACCAAGGACGAGCAGAAATAACGGAAAGAGTAGGCTTTTACGAAAACTCTGCATCGAACTTCATGTCCCAAAAAAAGCGCGGTCGGCGTGATGTTATCCCATATCGAGCGATAAACAAGCTGCGGCACATCTTGCAGTAGCACGCGTCTGCTTTTCGCTAGGCGGCGCCACTGTCTGTGTTGCAACGCGTTCGGTTTCTGCGAGTTTTACTGGTCTTCAGCCAGAGCCATCCTCTCTTCCTCCTGGTTCCGTATCAGGTGGATCTAGATTAGCATCTGGTTCGCCAACCCGAGGAAGCCACATGTGCGGACGTTGGCAATTCGCGCGATCTCTGACAACCGAAAAGTTAACGCGAAATGCCCGGTTTAGGCCGTTGTCAGTTGAAGCCTGGAGTGACACCGCTGCACTCAACAACGACGCCCCCCACTTCTTCAGCAATCAGAGGCGCCCGAAGAAGACGGCCTGTCTTCACCAACATCATCAACAACGTCTTGATCGGTCTCCGCAGCGGGTAAAAAGCTGTTGCTGATCTCCTGGACGGAAGCTGCTGGCTCCCTCTTCCGCTGTGCCCGATGCAGTACAAGTTTGTCATATCGCGACCTAAGGCTGGAGATATCGAATTCGCCACGAATCCATAGCTCCACCCAAGCAAGGAACTCGGGATCACCGTCAATCGGTGTTCCTCTGGCCTCCGCTTTGGTGCGGACCTGGTCGAAGATCTTCCGCCTCTTATCGCTGTCGATCATCAAAGCTGAATCTCCCAATGTCATGTTCACCGTTAATGCGGTTAAAGGAAAACACCGATGCCTTCCGTGTTGATGACATAGATGAATTCCTCCCAAGCCTCTTGGCAGACGCAAATGAATCGGTCCAATCCGTGACCTGCTCTTCCAGGCTGGCGACCTCCATTTGCCAGTGGTCACTGCCGGTACGGCGAAAGATCTCGACAATGACGGTGATGCCGCTTTCCGTGTACCGGCCAGAAAGTTGTGAACGTTCAAACGGCGAAGGGTCTTGCGTCATGAGCTCGCGCTAAGTGATTGATCGGAGGCTAATATTGCGATTGTTCCGCTTGGCCGCAAGCGGACTCCGGTTGATCGCCGAGAAGAGTCTTATCCCTGCGAAAGCGCCTCTGCCCACGTCGCGATATCTTGGGCCGCGGTTGTAATATGATCTTTGACTGTCAAACCCGAAATCGCTTTGCGTGGTTTGAAATCGTGGTCTCCGTCGTCCAGCCAATTTAGCCGGATGGCGTTACTCAGTTGATAGCCTGCAACTTCCGCTTTCGATCCGAATGGATCCCGCGTTCCCTGGCAGATGAGAGTAGGCGTCGAAAGCTCTGCGAGATGGGCCGTGCGCAGCTTTTCGGGCTTTCCGGTCGGATGAAACGGATAGCCTAGGCACAACAATCCAACGATCATTCCTTCTCTATAAAGCTCGTCTGCGATCATGCTCGCAACACGTCCGCCCATCGATTTCCCGCCTATGACGAGTGATCCCTGCTTGCCGAGTTGCGAGACGACCGCCTTGAATTCGTCTTGGAGAAGCTCTGCCCGTGGGGGCGGCCGACGTTTTGAAGAGGTTCGGCGCGATGCCATGTAATCGAACTCGAACCGAATGATCTTCAATCCATGATCGGACAGCGCCTGTGTGATGGCGTCCATCCACTGCGTGTCCATCGCACCGCCGGCACCATGAGCCAGGAGGATTGTGGTCTTTGCTTTATCCGGACCTGCAACCAGAAATCGATGCGTCATGGCAAGCCTACCGATTTTTCTTCATGGGGCCTCATCGGTCCGCCGCTGCATCTCGACGTTAGTCATCGCATGTTGCTGATCAAGCAGATATCGCTCGACATCGCCGCCGCATGCTTCCTTGATCTCAGCAATTGTAAAGCCCTCGGACTGGCCGCTCTCGACCAAGACCTTTGCCTGATCGCGAAACTCCGCCTTGTTCTCATAAAACCCAGGTGAATTGATGATCTCCTGGATGCGATCATCCAACCAGTCGTTGATTTCGGCCATCCCAATACTCCTTACATCGATTGGGATCTGGCGCGGGTGAGCGTCATGGCAAGCGGGCAGACGCTTTAATCTGGTGGGAGACCGACCCTTTAATAGTGATCGGGTGGAAGCACTGGCGATTGGAGGCAGGGAAAGCAAGCGTGACATTGGTCACCGTCATCGCTGATCAGCCTTTCGCAGCCCATCGCGGCCATCCTCCGCAATCGAGCGAAGGTAATCCCCGCGCCATGCTTGCGAACAAGGATCTTTCGCTCGAGTTCGTCTGAGCGCTTACACAAGCGGCATTCCACGGCGATGACAGGCATTTTTACCTGTCGAAGCGTTGTGGTCATATCAAGGATGTGGGGCGCATCTCGTTTAGTGGGCAACGCCGCCGCCTATAATGGCCCCTGCCTGACCGCCAAAATTTTCTTGCACCCGGAAATCTCTCCCTTTGCCTTTCCAGCGATCTGATTCAAAAACAGAATCTGCGATTTCACTAAAATTATTGGTTTTGCGGCCTCGCTCGGAGCACCGCTTGCGCTGAGGGTCTCGGACTTGCCGAAAGCGATCTCGACGAGGCTGCCAATCTGTCCGCGAAGAACCCATACTGGAACCCGCGTCCCATCGATCGGGATGCGATCTGCGAACTTCTGCAGCGGGCCTGAGAGGGGAGGGCAAGGATATCGACCCGCGTTTACGGGAAGTCATGGCTTGTCTCGTCAAGCACCTGCACGCCTCTGCCAAGGAGATCAATCTGACACAGGGCGAGTGGGAATATGGTATCTATTTCCTGACGCGCACGGGCCAGATCTGCAGCGGCGAGCGACAGGAGTTCCTTCTGCTCTCCGACACGCTCGGCCTTTCGATGCTCGTCAATGCGATCAATAATCACCGTCCGCCCGGCGCGACCGAGAACACCGTCTTCGGCCCCTTCCATGTCGCAGGCGCCCCGGTGCGGCAGATGGGTGACATCATCAGCCTCGACGACAACGGAGAAAGCTGCTTCTATGAGGGCACGGTGCTCGACCTTGACGGCAATCCGGTCGAAGGCGCCAGAATCGACGTCTGGTCCGATAATGCCGACGGTTTCTATGAGGTGCAGCAGCCGGACATCCAGCCGAAATGGAACAATCGCGGCATCTTCGTCACCGGCGTCGTCGGGCGCTACAACTTCATCGGCATCAAGCCGGTTTCTTATCCGATCCCCGGCGACGGGCCTGTCGGGTACATGCTCGGCCATCTCGGGCGGCATGCTTACCGGCCGGCGCATATGCATTACCTAGTCACCGCACCGGGCTTCCAGAAACTCGTCACCCTCATCTTCGTAGGCGATGACGCCTATCTGGAATCCGACACGGTGTTCGGCGTCAAGAAGACGCTGGTCGCGCCCTTCGAGCGCCTCGTCGATGGTCCCACGCTCTGGCACTCGACTTTCGACTTCGTGCTCGCTCCGCTTTGAAAGGCCGCATGGCAAACAGTTTCAACCAAGGATGTGAATCATGCCCAACGTAAAGATCTACTTTGACCATACAATCTGAAACGACCGTTCCGATGCGATCAGGGAGACGCTCCTGCCCATTCGCGACCTGCTGTGCGCGGATCTGCAGGTCGACGTTTCGGACTGCCAACTGGCGATCCTGCCGGTGTACGGCCTGCCCGACCAGCCGGCCATCAATCTGGAAGTCATCATCCTGCCGAAGCCGGAACGGACGCGCGAGGTCATCGCCGTCGGGACCCGGTTAAAGGCCACCCTGGCGGAAGCCTCCGGCGGGCGGGTCGCGGTGCGAGCCGCCGCCCTCGATCCGCAGACCTATGTGGCCTTGAAGTAGGCAGGGCGGATCAGCGCTCTCCGAGAACACCCGTCAGACGCTTCGTGGCCGGTATTCGACCACGCCCGCAGTAAGATCGGAATAGCCCGGACGCATAATCGGGAGCGCGGTAGCCATCCCGCGCATCAGAGCTTAATCACCGACGTCACTGAGTTCCGCCTCTACCCATACGCGATCATCGTCATGACCAGCCATTCGTTTGGACGGTCGGTTCCTCGTGCCCAAAGCATTGACAACGGACATCAGAGCGGCGGTTCCTCCGTAATCGACGACGAAGACACGACCGCTTCCCGTCTGGGCGATCCCCGGACCTGGCGTGCGCAACGCCTCGCCAGTCTCTATGCGTGGACCGCCACCACCCAGGATCGTTATGTCACCGCCGAAAGGTTGGGCTTTCCGTCCGCTTCAACGGGCAGCAGGACCAGTGCCGGGAAACTCGGATCATCTGCTTGGCGAGGTACGTTCAACAGCGTCTGTTATTGATTCGAGGGTGAGGCTTTTTCCAACCGTGCGACGGCCTTGGGATCGGAAGCCTCCTTGTGAAGCGTGTCCCAATCGTCAGGCGGATTGCCGTCATCCAGCATCCCCTTGAAGACCTTATAAGCGTCCGTTTTGGAGCCGTAGGTCCGCAAGCTGTTTTCGTCGTTCACCCATGCGAAGATGATGACCTTGTTGGTGCTGCTGTAGCGGAAAAAGAGCCGGAAACGACCATTGCCGAACTTGGCGCGAAACCAGTGCTTGCGGTCATCGCCAAGAGTCGCGCCTTGTCGATAGATGGATGCTGTCGGGTCCGATGGCACATTGACGGTGACAAGCTGAACCAAGGACGCAAGCAACTTAGCGTCGGCGGATTTCTGATAATCGTCCGGTTTCTTCGCTTTGAGCGCGTCGCCCGCCTCGATCAGCTTTTCCCATTGATCGAGAAAGAGAGGGTGTGCGAGGACGGTCCAGCCATTGATAGTCGGCATATCAGATCGAAACGTCCCCCTCGATCTCGGCATCGAGATCGACCGTCATGCCCGCCGTCAGGGCAACAGCCCGGTCGAGCAAGGCTTGTGGGAACGGAAGAACTGATTTCTCGGGCTGCTTCGCCATGTCCCGTGCGAGAAATTCGAGAAAACGGTCGATCACGGGATCGGCGGTTTCTTCAATCTCGGCCTTCTGGACATAGACGCGGTGGTGCTCATCAATGAGAAAAGCAATGCGTCCACCATAGTCAACGCCCAGCGCCTGCCGAACGGACTTCGGCACGGTGGTCTGTCCCTTGGCGGTGATGGTGCTTTCTTCTTTCAGCAGGGCTCCCATGGCGGGCCTCCATAAATCGGTGTAGTAGAATGTAAGGAATATTCCTTATCATGTCAAGATTGGCCGTTGCCTTGGTCTGCCAGCCGTTTCTGCGCCTTTACTTCACGTGCTGGCCGACACCGTTCACCAGACGCGCCAAGGCGGAGAAAAACCCGTCATCAAAACGTCGCATGGCCTTCACGAAACTGTCTCCTGCAATTGCTAGATCGCCGTCATTGCAATTGTGTTTGCACAGGAGATACGGATGTCACAGAAATTGCAGACTACCATCGCGGCCAGCATGATTGCCCTGCTCGCCAACATGGGCGTGGCCGAAGCGGCGACGACGGTGAAATTCTGGCATAGCTTCAACAAGTCAAACGGCGAAGCGCTCGACAAGATTATCGCCGGCTTTGAAACCGCCAACCCCGGCATCGACATTGAGGCCGAATATGTCGGCAGCTATAATGACATCATCGCCAAGCTGCAGGCCGCCATCCCGGCGCGCCGCGCTCCCGATGCCGTAATCCTCGAAGTCACGCGTTACGGCCTGTTTGCCAACAACAAGCTGCTGACAGATCTGACGCCCTATTTCGATGCCGATCCGCTGAAGGCCGATCTGTACGATTATGCTCGCGAAGTCGGCATTATCGACGGCAAGAATTATGTCGTGCCGTTCAATTCCTCGACGCCGGTCCTCTATTTCAACAAGGATATCTTCGCGCGCGCGGGCCTTTCCGCCGACACGCCGCTGAAGACGTTTGCCGACATCAGTGCTGCCGCCAAGACGATCAGCGAAAAGCTCAGTTCGGAAGGCATTTCCGGCATTGCTGCACCCGGCCAGTTCGCACGTTGGGGTCTTGTCATGGCCAATGACAGTGAAATGGTGGACCCGAAGACCGGCGAAATCCTTCTCGACAAGCCCAACACGATCGAGGCCTATCAGTGGATGGCGTCGCTGGTGAAGGACGACAAGGTTGCTTCGCCCGATGGCGTGACTGAAGAAGACAATGGTCGTGACGCCTTCCTCGCCAAGAAGGTCGGCATCATGATGAATTCGACCGGCAATTATGTCGGCTCGAAAAAGGCACTCGGCGACAGTCTCGCCGTCCGTCCGATGCCGTGCAACAAGGCTTGCTCGGTTCCGATCGGCGGCGCCGGCATCGGCATCATGTCGACTTCTGAAAAGGACGTGCAGGACGCAGCCTACAAGTTCATCAGCTATGCCGCATCGCCTGAGGCCAATGCAACTTGGTTTGCCGGCACCGGTTACCTGCCGATCAACAAGAAGAGCGCAGATCTCCCTGTCGCCAAGGAAGCGCTTGCAACCCAGCCGGGCATCGATGTCGCAATCGAATCCCTGCCGGTTGCCCATGGTCGTGCGCGCACCACCGTTGTCACCTGGATGCGCACCACCGAATACAAGATGTGGGAAGCCATGGCGCTCGGTCAGCGCAATGTCGAAGAGACGATGAAGGACTTTGCAGTGCAGACCCGCGCTGAAGAAAAACGCGTCGGCCACTGATCCTCTCTGAAAAGGGCACCGGCAGACGCTTCTGGCGACTGTCGGTGCAATGATGACCATGCTTCGTAAACTCACGCCCTATCTTTTCGTGGCACCGCTGATGATCTTCATCGCGCTGTTCACCTACATCCCCATTCTCGCCAGCATCAATCTGAGCTTTCGCGAATGGAATTTTCTAACACCCGACATGCCCTTCGTCGGTTTTCGCAATTACGAGCAGTTGCTTGCCTCCCGAGACCTGTGGAATTCCCTCTGGGTGACGACACTCTTCGCCGTCCTCTCGGTGCCACTCCGGCTCGGCCTTGCGCTGGTGATTGCCAACTATCTCGTGCGGGAAAGCATGCATGTGCGGCTGCTGCGCGGCGCGTTGTTTCTGCCCTCGGTGACATCCACCGTCTCTATCGCGGTCGTGTTTTCGTGGGTTTTCTCAACGGACTACGGCATGGTCAACGCGTTGCTCGGCACGTTCGGCCTGGGCAAGGTTCAGTGGCTGCAAAATCCGCATCTGGCCCTCTGGGTGCTGATCTTCGTCAACACATGGAAACAGATCGGCTATGACATCGTCATCTATATTGCCGGCCTGCAGGCAATTCCACGCGAGCTTTATGACGCGGCAGCCGTCGATGGCGGCAAGCGTCTGCATGTGTTTCGCCGCATTACCATGCCGCTGGTCATGCCGACCACCTATTTCCTTCTGGTAATCTCGGTGATCGAAGCCTTCCAGGTTTTCACGATCGTCAACGTCATGACGAAAGGTGGGCCGGCAGGGGCAACCGACATGCTCGTCAACCTTCTTTATGAGATCGGCTTCGTGCTTTTCGATATCGGCCGTGGATCGGCACTGGCGGTGCTGCTGTTCATCCTGCTGGTTGGCCTCGCCATACTGAAATCGCGCATCATCGGGCGGAAGGTGCATTATGAAGCCTGAAAACCCCATTCTTGCCGGGCTGGCGCTGGTCGCCGGCCTGCTGTTCCTGTCGCCGGTGCTCTATTCGATCTGGATGTCTTTCCAGACTGTTGACGCCTACTATGCCGGTGAACTCGGCTTCACCCTCGACAATTACGCGCGGGCGGTCGGGCAATACAATTTCGCCCGCTATCTGCTGAACAGCCTGATCGTCTCGGGACTGGTGACGCTTATCGGCATCACCTTCGCCACCATGGCAGCCTACGCTTTTGCGCGGTATTCATTCCGGGGCGGCAATTTCCTGTTCGCGGCCACCGTCGCGACCTTGATGATCCCGAGCCATATCAGCCTCATTCCGAACTATCTGACACTGGCCAAGGTCGGGTTGCTGGACAGTTATGCCGGTCTCATCCTGCCGGCGATTTCCAACGGTTTTGCCGCCTTTTTCCTGCGCCAGTATATTCGCGGCATTCCAAAGGCGCTGGATGAGGCGGCCTATATGGACGGCGCCTCGTCGCTGCAGGTTTTGTGGCGCATCATCGTGCCTTTGTCGCGCCCGGCCATTGCCTCCATGGCGCTCTACATCTTCATCACGGAATGGAACAACTACATCTGGCCGCTGGTCGCCGTCGGCAAGCAGGACCTTTATACGCTGCAAATCGGTCTGGCCCGTCTGTACCGCATCAATCCCGGTGAAGGTCTGATCGACTGGCCGCTGGTCATGGCCGCATCGACCATCACCATTCTTCCCGTTCTCCTCGGTTTTCTTCTGGTGGAGCGCCATCTCGTGCGCGGCATCACCATGGGCGCCGTCAAGTAATCCAGGATATTTTGACATGACACGCATTGCATCCCATCGCGGGGGTACGCTGGAATTCGGCGACAGCACGCCTCACGGATTTGCCGCCACCGCCGCCATGGCGCTCGAAGAAGTTGAGTTCGATCTTCACCCAACGGCGGACGGCGCGATTGTCGTCCATCATGACGCCACGCTCGATGCGACGACGGATATGACAGGCGCCATCGCCAACATGACGCTGGCCGAAGTCAAGGCGGCGACGATCCGTTATGGTGCCGGCAGCCACCCGATGACGCTTGAGGAATTGTGTGCGCTTTATGCGGGCAGCCATGTGAATTTCCGCTGCGAGATCAAACCGGGCACGGACGGGCTTCCATATGAAGGTTTTGTTGCCCCCGTCATTGCGGAACTGAAGCGTCATTCGATGCTGGAGCGCACGACGTTTTCATCCTTCCTTGTCGCCTCCATGGACGAGATTGGCGAGGCGAGCAGCCGTCCCAGGCTCTGGCTTGTCAGTCCGTCGGTCCTGCGGCAACTGGGGCCGGACGCTGTCATCGAGGCGGCGATTGCCCACGGCATTCCTGAGATCGGTGTCCACATCGATACCGCCGATGAGGACCTGATGGCGAAGGTGCAGGCCGCCGGCCTCGATTTCGGCTGCTGGGCGGCCCACAGCCGAGCGCAGATCACCAAGGCGCTCGATCTGGGCGTGAAGGTTTTTACGACCGATCGCCCGACGCTTGCGATCGCCGTCCGTGCCGAGCATCGCGGGGAGGCCTCGGTATGAGCGGGATTTCTCTGCGTGATATTCGCAAGGCTTATGTCAACGGCCCCCAGGTTCTGCACGGCGTCTCACTCGATATTCAGCCGGGCGAATTCGTGGTGATCGTCGGCCCGTCCGGCTGCGGCAAGTCCACGCTGTTGCGCCTTATCGCCGGGCTCGATCGCTGCGAAGACGGCACGATCGAGATCGGTGGACGCCGTGCCAATGATCTGGCACCACAGGATCGCGACATCGCCATGATCTTTCAGAACTACGCACTTTATCCGCATATGACGGTGCGCGAAAATATTGCATTCGGTCTGGAACTGCGCGGCATGAAGAAAGCAGAGCGCAACGAACGGGCGCAGAGTGTCGCGAAAACTCTGCAACTCGAAAGCTATCTCGACCGCAAGCCGGCAGCCCTTTCCGGTGGTCAGCGTCAGCGTGTTGCTATGGGGCGGGCGATGGCCCGCAATGCCTCTATCTTCCTGATGGACGAGCCGCTTTCCAATCTCGACAATGCTCTTCGCATTACCATGCGCACCGAGATCAAGGAACTTCACCGGCAGCTCGGTGCAACCATGGTCTACGTCACCCACGACCAGACGGAGGCCCTGGCTCTGGCGGATCGTATCGCGATCATGAAGGATGGTCATCTTCTGCAGTTCGATCGCCCGGACGTGATCTACGACCGTCCAGCCAATCGTTTCGTGGCAAGTTTCCTCGGCAGCCCGCCGATGAATTTCGTCGCCGCCGACATGCTTCCCGATTGGAATGGGCCAACGGGCCTGACATCCGGACTACGCCCAGAAATTCTTTCCGTGCATGGTGCAAAGCCGAGCAACACAGCGCTCCCCGCGCGTCTGCTACTGTCCGAGATGACCGGTGCCGACATGCTTCTCCATTGCGAAAGCCCGGCTGGACGCTTGACGGTGTCCGCGTCGCGTCATGACCTGCCGAAAAATACCGAACAATTCTGGATTGCTTTCGATCTTGACCGCGTGCTGTTTTTCGATAGCGAGAATGGCGACCGTGTTGATCTTCCGGTTGCAACGCAGTCGTAGCGATAGCCAAGCCTCGAGAATCCGATGGACAAGCAGGATACACCGCTCGCGCTAAGCGATCTCATCAGCCGTCACTCGACGCGATTGACCGATGCCGACACGCGCCTGCTTGATGTGTTGATACAGGACCCGATCCGCGCTGCGCTGGAAAACGGCAAGGATGTCTCTTCGCGGGCAGGGGTCCATCCCGCCTCGGCGGTCAGGCTTGCACGGCGCCTAGGCTTCAAGGGTTATCCGGAATTTCGTGGATTTCTGCAGTCCAGCCTAACTGAAGGCGGCGGCGACTTCGAAAGCCCTGCCGCACGCATGGCCGCACGCCTAGTGAAGGCCGAAAGCGATGGCTTGCTGGCATCGGTACTGGACAGCGAGATCGCAGCTCTGCAGCAGGCGCGCAACAGTGTCTCCGATGCGGATATTCGCGCATTCTCGACAAGTCTTCGCGACAGTCGTCGGATTTTCGTCTTCGGGCGAGGGCATTTTGCGGCACTGTCGTCTCTGATCGCCCTTCGCCTCAACCGATCCGGTTACGAAGCGGTGGATCTCAGCAGCCAGATGCACCAGCTGACCGAAATGCTGTCCACCTTGTCTGCGCAGGATGTCGTCTGGCTGCTCGCCTTCCGAAGAGCGCCGCCGCTCATGCAGGAAGTGCGCGATATCGCGGCGCAACGGGGAGCAAAAACACTTGCTGTGACGGATGTGGGAGGCACAAGGATTGATCCGGCACCCGACCATCAAATCCTGGTCTCTCGAGGTGATCCGGGTGAATCGCAATCGCTCGTGGTGCCGATGACCATCGCAAATGCCGTTATTCTGGACCTCGCCTCGATAGATGACGGCCGTTCGATTAAATCGCTGAATGAGTTCAAGGCATTCAGGGCGTCGTCACGTCTGGCGGTTGGCTAAAAGGACATCTTCGACATTCCTTAATACCCATGCTGATGATCGGTCATGATAAAAATATCACTATTTCAGCTGTTTGGGGGCCGTCGAACATAGCGGCCGACGGTTCTGTTCTCATCAAGAGCTTAAGACGAGCAAGCTGCCCATCTTATCCGTGGATATGAATATGTTGGGGGTAGCAAGATCTTTAGCGGCCGATCGTAGGAAATCCGCCTTCAGATGCGCTACGACGGCAAGCTTTACCTGATCCGCGACACCTTCAATGGTCTCCGCCTCCAGTGCCAGTATGGCGTGAAAGGCGAGGGCACGGCAGTTGACTGGAAGGATTGCCGACATGGCGTAAACTTCTCTGAGATTGAGCCGTTCGCGGTTCTGCCGGTGGATGAAGCCACGGTTCGCACCGACGCTCTGAAAACCCTGCACGATCTGATGACCGATGAGTATGTGCCTCACGCAATCCGTGCCGATATCGCGAAATACGTCATCGAGAGCCGTATCGGCTGATTATCGAGCCATAGCCTGAAACGAGAAAAGCGCGCCATTGAGCGGGTTTTTGTTTATCTGCTTTTCTTTGGGGCTATGGTGGCGGAATGTTCGTAGATGGTGGATTCGTCAATGAAAATGAGAGCGGTCGCTTTTCTTCTAGCTTCGGCTACATCGGCATCGGCTGCGATGTCTCCGGGACCGCCGCCGTGGTCGTGCAATCCCATCGCGGCATGTAACGCAACTGATGTTTGCGTTTCACTGATGTCGTTCCCTTTGAGGTTCAGCCTTGCCCGTGTCGAAGGCGATCAGACGAAGTACGATCTTAGTGGAGTGGGTGGGGCAACAACTTCTGCACTTGAAATGCCGTCGTTGGCTGATGCGAAGCGATTTATCGAGACAGACGAAACCTACGACCGGATGCCGTACCTCTTAGTCCGGAACGAACTCGTCAGTGACAGCAACGGTTTCTGGCTACTTTCGTCATACACGCGAGCCGGGAAGCGCCATATGGGTGATGACAGGCTGCTGATTTCTTGTAATCGGATACGGCACTAGGTCACCTTGTGGTGATGCGCCTCACCGCATCGATCGACGCCGCGAAAGCATCGTTTGCACGCGCCTCAATCTCTGCCGCATCGCCGGTATCGGTCTCCAGGTCGAGCGTATTGATAGCATTCCAGCTTGCCGCCTGTTCCATCTTGGATTTCATGATGTCGCGGGATAGCTTAGCGTTGGCAGCAGCAAGGACTTGGGCATCGGAGATCATCTGCTGAATGGTCCGCTCGTTCAGCGACACCGCGTCTTCGAGCCGGATGTTGTTCGCCTTCAGGACGTCGATCGTGGCTGCATCCCGGCTGGACTGATACCCCCAGCACCCGCCCATGATGCCGATTACAGCAATGAGACCGACAAAAATATAGAGCGTGATGGATTGGAGCATGCCGGTATTTATCGGGCTAGGTGCGTTGATCGGCATTGGTACAAATGTGTTGTTGCAGCTAGATTTAGTGTTTCTTGCGGGATTTTGTCAGAATATATGGAATGTCAGCATTCTTCAGCAGTGAGGCTGGCATGGAACTCATCTGGAAAAAAGGCGTCGACGTGAAGATCGCAATAGCTCCGCGATCGGTGCTCATTGTGTCGGCGGTCGTATTTAGAAGCTACACGCCCGAACAACTCGCGTCGTTGTCCACTATTGTGCGTTCGGTTCTGTGGTAAGTCGAAGCGATTTAATATGCTTCGATGCGATCCGACACATCACCATGTCCGGCACAGATGGACGATCTCCCGATGGAACCGGTCAATGCCCGTGATCTGCGACTATCGCTTTGATGACCGGCGATGACGAGCAATAGTTTTGCCAGTCCGATTCCATGACGCGCTTACGTTTGCGGGAAGTGCCTTTCAGCGGTGGTAGTGTTTTGGTCGATGTGAACTGCTTCTTGCCAACGTACTTTTTGCCGTTGATCCGGTCGGTCAGCACATATACGAACCCGACGTGATTGCCGATGTGGGCGCTGGTGAACGGCTCACCGCGATAAATCCAAGTAATATGCGTCGTCCTCTAAAACGCATATTTATCCAGCCGCCATTATTTACGCTGATGAGTAAGCCTTAATGTATGTTCTGTGAATATTCGCTGTAGGTGCTGTGGATGTTCGCCTGTTGTTGGCGGCGGTTATCAGTATTTGCACTGTCGAATAAAAAAAGACGCGACGAATGGTCGGGCCTGATGGAGGTTCAAAGCACTTTCCACCTAGAGAACACTAAAAAGCGTGACTGCAGACAACCCGACCTACTGAACGAGGTGGTTATCTAGCGGCTTCATCATCGCCTTTAGTTCTGAAGAGCCGCGAAAACCGGCAAGCCAAAGATTGACGAGATCGCGTGCCAGTTCGTCCAAACTTGGATCAGGCGCAACGATGCCGCGATCCAAGCGAATTTCTTCCAGCACGGCTTTGAGTGTTGTGAGATCGGCTGGTTCCAGCGCTTCGAATGCCGTAAAGTACATCTGCGGTGCCTCATTTTCGCCATAACCTACCAGAGGTTTGGGGTAAGCGAAAAGATGCGAGAAGTTGCAATAGCTTACATGTGATTGCCTTAATCGATGTTGACTCCGTCGCGCGATAAGAACATAACAGGAACATAATCCTATTTTGGAGGCTGTTATGTCTGCTGCTGTGAAGATCGAAAAAGCTGAAGCCGACATCGACAAGGCTCAGATGATCCTTGATGCGTTCGGCGGAAACGCATTGGCGGCACTTAGGTCAGTGGTTGCAGATGCTGAACATCTTTGCGCTGAACTGGAAACGGCAAGCTTGTATCTGAGCCATGGTGCCGCTGGTGGCTGGACGCCATCGTTTGAGCGTGATCGGTGATGGAGGCGATCGAAGCTGTCCTTGAGCAGTTGCGGGCGCTTAACGCGAAGCCGGATACGCCGATCAGCATCTTCGACATCGGTATTCCGATGATCGGAGCAGGGTACAGCCAAGACCGGATTTTGAACGCGTTGTATTATCCTGAGAGCAAGAAGCAAATCGAATTGCTTCCGGGTAACCGGCTTAGGCTAATTTAGCTGTTATTCACTCATGTTTCTTGACAAGTCGCACTATTCGCCCAAATATTCGGCATCTGCTTAAAAATAAGAGCAAGACGGCAGTATAGGAGCAAATCATGGCTGTCGATATCCTCGCGAGCGCTCCATGGCGCGCGCCTGTACTCGTGCGAATTGGTCACGGCTCATCGGAGCCAGTCGAAAGTGCGTCTGACGCGATGCATTATCTGCAAAACCGGTGGCCTCATGAACGCGGTGATCACTATCGCCGCGCGATGAACGTCTGCAAAGAAGCAGCGCAAGGGTCTGTGCCGACTGAAGTTGCGCGGGAGGCGTTCATATCCGCAGCGATCGAAGCTTACGTTCTCGCTTGATTTACGGGGGAGTGCTCTCTGCCGCGCGGGGTGAGAGAGGTGCGCGGCAGAGAGGCACCGAACAGTCATTGCGTTAGAATGACTGTCGCTTTAGCGAACTGAGATTGTTGTTCGGGGTTCCGTTCGCTAAGCAACTTTTTTGGCTGATACCCCTGCCGCCGATGTAGAGGTCAGCGACAGGGAGTACCACAGCCCGACCACGGCAATGGAGCGGGCTATCTAAAGACAGGAACCCCCTGCCGGAGGGGGACAACGGCAAGGGGCCTTGGAGATCGGTAGGTAGCAATGATTACCGATGCATGCCTAACCGCGCGATCTCGACCGAGTTCCATCGGCAAAAGAAAACCCCACTGCAGAGCGCAGCGGGGTGAGGATAGCCAATCTGAGAGGGGACAAAACAGACCGGTAGCCAAAGAACGGCGGTTGTAGCGATTGGTTCCCTCAACGCAAAAGGGTCCGGAAGCGGAAGCCGCCGAACCCTCAGTATGCAGGAGACACATACGTCTCTATTTAGTCGAGCAAGCTAACGTGCTCGATCAGCCTCTTCTTGTTTTGGGCGTGGTCCATAGCGGCTTTCAGGAAGCCGAAGTCCTTGCACCACTTGATCAGCTTGTCGTAGTTCGCGAAGAATTCGTCACGGGCTTTTCGGTCGTAGACGAGCGTTTCAATGTTAGAAGACATTTCATTTCCTTTGGAAGGAAACGATGACGCTTCATCATATAAAGATGGCTCTCAAAGCCTCACGTTGGTCATGGTTTCGAGGTTGGTGGATTAGTCTTTTCGTTCTCTTGTTCTTTTTTGATTGGTGCGGCTGCTAGAGCCTTTTCGATAGCCTCCTTCTTCTGCTTGAGGGTGTATGCGTTGCCGGACTTGCCGTAATAGTGGAGGTGACCACCAAGGCTGCGACCGCTGATCGACGCCTTGATGCCGAGATCGACGCCGCTGATTTTCAGCAGGTCATCCATGCGGTGACGCGCTGAATAGAATGACTTGCCCGGTGTGACCGTGGTGAAGAACGGGCTGAAAATCTTGTTGATGCGTGATGGACCTTTGTCGTCCTGAAACTTGGGAAATCCGTTCGTGTACTTCTTCAGGATGGCGATGCCTTCGGCGGTGACGATCGGCAAATCTCTATGCCTATCTCCACCAGATTTGACGCGCGTTCGCAGGGAGTTTTCACCGACGTTATTTTCGGATCCGAAACAGGCAATCACCAAAAGTCTGCTTGCCGGTATTCGGGCCCAGTTACCAGAATATATCGCGAGCGCGATCCACGCAGAATCGGGCCGTGAGGCCGTTCTTCCGATTGATGTGGCCGGCGAGTACGCACAGCATCAATTTTTCGCTGATCTCGCGGTCGGCTTTTCGCGCGGCGCCCGACTGATCGAAGGAGGGATCGAGCATATACGGGCGACACCTGTGGCGCGCTTCTTCATCGCAGTTCCCACAACGGAGGGCGAGTTAGCAGGCGATCTTAAACGCAAACTGATTGCTGCGGGCGCACGAGTGGTGATGCTTGGTTATGTCTGATGTTCTGATCGATCTGTTCATCAGCGCCATCGTGGAAACGCTGATGATGACTTTTGCATCCGGCCTTATTTCTCTAGCGATCGGATTGCCGCTTGGTTTGGCGCTTGTCGCAACTGCGCGTGGCGGTAGGCTTACATTGTCGCCCACAATCTCGGCTGCTTGGTCGTCGCCAAACTCGGGGCGCGCCCTGCCGCAAAAAGAATAAGGGCAGCTTTGCTTGTCGCGCCTTGCGACCCAAAGCTGACCGAAGACCTCCATCCAGGGATGATCGATTTTGGGCAAGCTCCGGTCGGGGCGCCGAGATGTCCAAGCCTGATTGTCGGCAGCCTCAACGACCTCTACATGCCAATCGATGAACTCGCACAACTCGGGCAGTCATGGAACCTACCCGTCCACAATCTGGGCCTCGCAGGTCATATCAATATCGCAAGTGGTTATGGTCGGTGGACGGGCGGTTATCGTCTCTTGGATCAATTAGCGAGCGTTGCCAGGGCGCGGCCGGTCAGTACAAAGGACCAGTTCCAACCGATGAGCGACCTTCGCTCGTGTTGACGGAGCGGTATGTTTCAACTCCCGATCCACTGTCTCATCTAGAGCGTCCCGCTGAGGATCCATCCGAACGATGCGGGGAAGAACACCATCGGCCAGGCTTAAATCGACATGGAGATTTCTTCACATGCTGAGAGAGAATGACTATCTCAAATTCAGCCCGCACCCAGATACGCTATTCGCAAACTGGTTGCGTGCTCGCTGCGAAAGTTCCCCGGCTGTTGCACCCAACGGTGATGAACTTAGACCGCGATTAGGTTCTGAACTTTCATCATCCCCTATCGACACCCAAGAGGCGTAACAAATGGCAAAATCAATGCATCTAACCGCGTTCATGCGTCCCGTCAGTCTCCATACGGGAGCGTGGCGTTATCCTGGCTCCTATCCTGATGCCAACTTTAATTTCGGTCATATTCGGTCGTTTATACTGAAGCTGGAGGCGGCGAAATTCGATGCATTCTTCATGGCCGATCATCTGGCGGTCCTCAATATGCCGGTGGAGGCGCTGAAGCGCAGCCATACGGTCACCTCGTTTGAGCCGTTCACACTTCTTTCGGCGCTCGCCGCAGTCACGGAAAAAATCGGTCTTGCGGCCACGGCGTCAACCACGTTCGACGAGCCCTATCATGTCGCCCGGCGCTTCGCTTCGCTGGACCATATCAGCAACGGCCGCGCCGCCTGGAATATAGTCACCACCTCCAATCCGGATTCGGCGCGTAATTTCGGCTTGGATGAGCACGTCGAACACGGTGAGCGATACAAGAGGGCGAAGGAATTCTACGAGGTCGTCACAGGCCTTTGGGACAGCTTCGCGGACGACGCCTTTATCCGCGATCAGGAAAGCGGGATCTTCTTTGATCCAGCGAAAATGCATGTTCTCGACCACAAGGGTGACGAGCTCAGCGTGCGCGGCCCGCTCAACATCGCCCGGCCCGTTCAGGGCTGGCCGGTCATCGTGCAGGCGGGACAATCCGAGCCCGGTCGTCAGCTTGCTGCCGAAACCGCCGAACTCGTCTTCTGTTCGCCGCGCGATCTCGCCGCTGCCAAAGCACTTTACGCCGACATCAAGGGGCGAATGCCAGCCTTCGGTCGCGCGCCCGAGCATATGAAAATCCTTCCCGCGGCCCTCATCGTCATCGGCGACACGGTCGAGGAGGCCAAGGCAAAGCGATCCAGGCTCGATAGCTTCGTTCACTACGACAGCGCGATTGCATCACTCTCGATAGCCCTCGGACATGATGTATCGACCCTCGATCCTGACGGTCCCTTGCCGGCTATTCCGGATACCAACGCCAGCAAGACCGGGCGGGCGCAGGCATTGCGGTTGGCCACCGAGGAAAATTTGACGGTTCGCCAGCTTGCGCAACGCTATGGAGGATATGCCGGCCTCGCCTTCGTTGGAACGCCAAAAACCATCGCGGACGAGATGGAGGCCTGGCTGGCGCAGGGGGCGTCGGATGGCTTTACCGTCGTCTTCCCCTATCTTCCCCAAGGGCTGGACGATGTCACAGAGCAACTCATTCCGGAGCTACAGGCGCGCGGGCTGTTTCGACAAGATTATGATGGAACGACGCTTCGGGACCACCTCGGCTTGCCACGCCCTGTTAACCGGAACTTTGAATGATTGCTTCAATGCATGTTGCGACAAACTTGGCGTGTTCAGGAACCTGCGGGAAGCCCATCAGCTCGCCGAATTGTCCGCGTGCAAGCGGGCCTGCAATGAACAAGCTTTGGCTGGCCGCGCCCGCTTTCCCGATAGCGAGGGCGTCGCGGTCGCAGTCGAGGCCGAGGCCGGTTGCGTCGATCTTGATATGTCCTGCTTCGGAAAGGCGCCAAAGCCAGTCCTGGCTCGAAAGAAGCTGACTATGGGCGGGGCCGGTCGTCACCACCACAGCATCGAACTCATGTTGCTCCATGCCATCGCCACCGCGAGGCCTGATAACGATCCGGATCACGTCATCGACGATTTCCGCCCCTTCAATCGATCCGGCCAGGATTTCGAGCATGCCTGTCGCAATTTCATGATCGAGCACTTCTTCCACCTGGGGCGCGATGCGGAAACGATGCACGTCCCAGTAGGGACGCAAATGGCGAACGATCCGGCGCCGTTCTGCCGTGGAAAGTGCCGACCACAGACCACTGCCCTGAGCTCGCACCTGATCCAGCACCGCATGCCAGGTCAGCCCTTCTTTCGCGGCATCGCGGATGGCCTTTCGGATGCGCATGACAAGTCTCGCAGCGCGCGTTTCCGGCGATGACAAGAAGTCGCCGTAGGGTTCTTGCGTGACCGCTGCGTGCCCACGCGAACGCAGCCCGCGCCGCGATACGGCGGAGATCCTGCCCCTATGGCCGCGTTGCTTCAGCGAGGCAATCACATCGGCGGACGTCAGGCCGTTGCCGACGACAAGAACGCGATCGCCTTGTCGGATCGGAGCCAATGCTACGGCTGCGGTCGGGTTAGCAACGAAACGGGGATGTCCCGCAAGGGCGCTCGCAAGCCGGCGGGGTGGTGCAGGTGCCGGATGTGTGGTCGCGATGACGAGTATGTCGGCATCGACAGTCTCACCGTTATCGCTGACGACATGCCAGCGTCCGTCGATTTTCTCTACGGTACTCGCGGCCGAGCGCACATGCCTGATTCTACCGGTTTCAAGCAGCGGACGCACGCAGGAAAAAACGTAGTCGCCGAAAACGCCGCGTCGCGGAAAGACTGAGCCATCTGGGCGGATCGCTTCGGCGTCATCACACAGGATGTCGGCTGCCTCAAGCCATCGAGTGAAGTGATCTGGATCATCGGGCAGGAGGCTCATCCGTGCTGCCGGCACGTTGATCCGGTGGACGGGATCGGCCGTATCATAGGCCAGTCCCTTGCCGATCCTCTCGCGGGGTTCGAATATCACGATATCTGGGTCTGGCGTTCTTTCATGCTGGGCAAGATGATAGGCGACCGCAGCACCAGTGACGCCGCCGCCTATGATGGCGATGACCGTCTTTGCGGAACCGGCTGATGATGGGCGGGATGAAGAATGGGTCACGGCTCAACGCTTCAATTGGACTGGCGGAACTTTGGGTCGGCATAACAGCTTCATCAAAGCTATAAATTCCATAGAGTAATCCGACAATGGAAAGGCTTTGCTTATCCTTTACCTGATCGACGCTTAGGCTTTTGACAATCGCCAAGTGGTTGGTGGTGCCTGATCATTGGTGGAGAGGAATTTAGCATGCGATCGATCATTGCAAAGCTTGCGGCTGTCGCCGCCATTATGGGGATGGGGTTCAGCCTTGCGGCGACGCAGGCTTCGGCTGCCGATCTTTCCGAAATCCGTATCGACTGGGCAACCTATAATCCGGTGGGCCTGTTGCTCAAAAAGGAAGGGCTGCTCGAGAAGGAATTCGACAAGGACGGGATCAAGATCCGCTGGGTGCAGTCCGCCGGTTCCAACAAGGCGCTCGAATTTCTCAATGCCGGCTCGATCGATTTCGGCTCGACGGCGGGAGCCGCGGCCCTGATCGCACGCGTCAACGGCAATCCGGTCAAGTCCATCTATGTCTATTCCCGCCCCGAATGGACGGCGCTGGTGGCCGGCAAGGATTCCCCGATCAAGAGCGTCGCGGATCTCAAGGGCAAGTCGGTCGCGGTTACCCGCGGCACTGATCCGCATATCTTCCTCGTGCGCGCGCTGGCCGATGCCGGGTTGAAGGATGGTGATGTGAAATTCGTCCTGCTGCAGCACGCCGATGGTCGGCTGGCGCTGACCCGCGGTGATGTCGATGCCTGGGCAGGGCTCGATCCGCTGATGGCGGCGGCCGAAGTGGAGGACGGCGCGCAGCTCTTCTATCGCAAGCCCGAGAACAATACCTGGGGCGTGCTGAACACGACCGAAACCTTCGCCAAGGACCACCCGGACGTCGTCAAGCGGGTGCTCCGCGTCTATGAGCAGGCCCGTAAGCAGGCGTTGGCCGATCCGGCGGCTTTGAAGGTCGCCCTTATCGAAGCCGCCAAGCTGCCCGATGCGGTCATCACCAAGCAGCTGGAGCGGACCGATATCAGCAAATCCCGCATCGGCGACGAGCAGCGCGACACGATCCTCAAGGCCGGGCTTGCCCTGCAGCAGGCCGGCGTTCTGCCTGCCGATGCGGATATCGCCAAGGTGACGGGTGAACTGATCGATCCGAGCTTCGGCGAAGCTCTTGTCCAGTAAGAGGGGCAGGCCGTGACCACGACCGACATTCTGACAGACCGGCTGCCGCGGGAAACCCGCGGCAATGCCGTGCCCGCCCGGTTCGGCCTTTTGAAGCGGCTCGGCCTGGCATTGGCGCTACCGCTCGGTGGCTTCCTTCTCTGGCAGGTGGCCGTGTCATTAGGCCTTGCGTCTGGCCGGCTCGTGCCGCCGCCGTCACGGATTCTTTCTACGCTTTGGCAGCTTGCGCAGGCAGGCGAACTTTACCAGCACGTCTCGTCGACCTCCCTGCGGGTTCTTCTGGGTTTCCTTGCGGGCTCGCTTGCGGGCGCGGTGCTTGGCAGCGTCACGGGTTTTTTCGGCTTTGCCCGGCAGGTGGTTGATCCTACGCTCCAGGCACTGCGGGCCATTCCGTCGATTGCCTGGGTTCCCCTTTTCATTCTTTGGTTCGGGATTTTCGAGACATCGAAGATCGTGCTGATCGCAACCGGCGTGTTCTTCCCGGTCTATCTCGGCGTGTCGACGGCGCTTTTGTCGGTTGACCGCAAGATCGTCGAAGTGGGCCGGATATTCCGGCTGTCTGGTTTCGAACTGGTGCGTCGGATCATGTTTCCGGCCGTTCTGCCGGCCTTCATCGTCTCGCTGCGCTCCGGCCTCGGTCTTGGCTGGATGTTCGTCGTTGCCGCCGAGTTCATGGGCGCATCCGAGGGGCTGGGCTATCTCCTGGTCGACGGCCAGCAGTTGGGCAAGCCCGACCAGATCGTCGCGGCGATCATCGTCTTTGCCATCATCGGCAAGCTTTCCGATGGGTTGCTGGTCTTTGCGACCAAGCCGCTGATTGCCTGGCAGGATAATTTCAAGCGGGAAGGCATCTGATGTTATCGCTGAATGGGTTGTCGAAGACGTTCAGCAACGGGGTACAGGCGCTTGGCGGTTTCACCCTCGACGTGCCGGCCGGCGAAATCGTTGCCGTCATCGGCGGTTCTGGCTGCGGCAAGAGCACGTTGCTCAGGCTTGCAAGCGGACTGGAGAGACCGACGCGCGGCGAGGTGACGATCAATGGCGATGTCGTGCAGGCGCCGCATCCGTTGATCAACCTGATCTTCCAGGAACCGCGCCTTCTGCCCTGGTTGACGGTCGGCGACAATATCCGCTTCGGCCTCACGCATCTTTCGGCCGCAGAACGCGACCGGCGCACGAATGCGGTGCTGGAACAGGTTCACCTGACCGGATACGAGAACCGGTTGCCGAAGGAATTGTCCGGCGGGCAGGCGCAGCGCGTGGCGATTGCGAGAGCATTGGTGACAAGGCCGGAAGTACTGCTTCTCGACGAGCCTTTCTCGGCGCTCGACGCGCTGACCCGCGCTGCACTGCAGAATCATCTTCTGGAGATCTGGCGCGAAAGCCGGCCGACGATCATCATCGTCACGCATGATATCGATGAGGCCGTGGCGCTTGCCCACCGCGTCGTGGTGATGCAGCCCTGGTCCGGACGGATCTTGGAAGAGATTGCCATCGATCTACCGCTCCCGCGCGATGGCGAGGACGGCGATGTCGAGCACTATCGACGCAAAGTACGGGCATCGCTCGATCGGTCGCTGGCAGGACGGCACGAGACGGCGCGCGAAGGTCTCGCAGTTTCTCGGTGAGCCTTATCTTCTGCCGGGAGCCTGGAATTGCTGCTTTTGAAGGCTCTCTCCTTGCAAAGACGCTCTTTTTCCGAGGCGCCGAATTAAGGGCATGTTCATCTCCTGCCGGTCCGCAATTTAGTACATGGTTTTAGTAGAGAATATTGGAATTCGACGCGTTTGCGGCGAAACTGGACCTCCACAAATACCAAGAAACGGAGGTCGGTCATGATCGGTGGTGGCATTTCTATCTTCGGGTTCGATCTTTTCGGTCCGCTTCGCAAGGTCGTTGAGGATGCAAGGGAAGAGGCGCGGCGGTCGTCCGCGTCGTATCAGGAAAAGGCCGCGGAAGACCGCAGGCAGGGTGTTGTGGAACGCGACGACAATGTCGCCTTCTACTGGAGCCTCCATTTCGGTTACTGACGAGGGAGAGATCGATGGCCCTGGCTTTCGAGCGGCAACCCGAGCTTGGCCGGGTGTTTCGCAAACCGGTGATTAGTCTGGCTCAATTCGAACGGTGGCTGGCGCATTGCGCCATCACCGGGGCTTTCGGTTTCGTCACCGGTTTGCTCATCTTCCTGTAAGCGGCGCGTGATGCGCCGCACGTCGACGGGGACGCGATCTGTCCCCGGTCTGAGGCGGTCGCAACACGCCGGTTGCCATGTCGGCCCAACCCGGAATGGAATTCTTCCGGAGTGGCGAGGATTAGTCGTCCAATCCTATCGAAATTATCGCTCTGATCTTAGCCTGTCTCTTAATCTTGCTGTGCCCGGCCGATCCTTGGTCGATGGCGCATGCAGCCAATCGCTTCCGCGGAGAGCGGCAAGCTCCAAGGGAAGGACGAAACCTCATGGCAAATGCCGGGCAGCCGCTTGATTTTCTCTGGTTCATCCCCTCGTCGGGAGATGGCGCGTATCTCGGTTCGGATGATCTCAATCGCCCCGCCGATCCGGGCTATTTCCGCGAGATCGCCAAAGCTGCCGACCGGCTGGGTTATTCCGGCGTGTTGATCCCGACGGGCGCAGCCTGCGAGGAGTCCTTCATCCTCGCGGCCGATCTCGCCGCCCATACGGAAAAGCTCAAGTTCCTGGTCGCAATCCGTCCCGGCGTCGCGTCTCCCGCTTACTATGCCCGCCTGACGTCCACTCTGGACCGCGTCTCCGGCGGCCGGCTTCTCCTTAATATCGTCGTAGGCGGAAGCGCGCAGGAACTTGCCGGTGACGGGATCTTCCTGCCGCATGACGAGCGCTACCTGCATGCGGGCGAATTCTTCCAGGTGTTCAATTCGCTGATCGAGACGGGCCATGCGCATCTCGACGGCAAATATATCCAGGCGCATCATGCCGATCTCGGCCTACCGCCGGTGCAACAGCCGCGCCCGCCCATCTATTTCGGCGGTTCCTCCGACGCGGCTATCGATTTTTCCGCCGGCATCATCGACAAGTATCTCACTTGGGGCGAACCGCCGGCCCAGGTGGAGGAAAAGATCACCAAGGTGCGTAAAGCCGCGGCGCTGCATGGGCGCGAGGTCTCCTTCGGCATCCGCCTGCATTTCATCGTTCGGGAAACGGATGAGGAAGCCTGGGAGGCGGCCGATCGACTTATCTCTAAGCTTTCCGATGAAACCATTGCGGCCGCGCAGGAGGTTTTCGCCAAGAATTCCGACAGCGTCGGCCAGGCGCGCATGGTGGCGCTGCATAACGGCCGGCGCGACAAGCTGGAAGTCTCTCCCAATCTGTGGGCGGGTGTCGGGCTCGTCCGTTCGGGCGCGGGGACGGCCCTGGTCGGTTCGCCCAAGACGGTTGCTGCGAGGCTTCGGGAATATCAGGAGCTTGGCATCGATACGGTGATCGCGTCCGGCTATCCGCATCTGGAAGAGGCCTACCGGGTGTCTGAACTGCTTTTCCCCGAACTCGGCCTTGCCGGCCCGCGCAACCAGATTCGCTCGTCCTTCGGTGCGAAACACGTCTTCGGCGGCGGTGGCCATGGTGGCAACGTCAAGGTGGCATCCGGCTCGTAAGAGCGGATGAAATGGGGCAGCCCGTCTATGTTGTAGAGCGACACAAGTGTTCGCGCTGGAATTGATCCGAGGCAATTTATTCCACGGCGCGATTTCCAATCGAAACGGCGTCTCTCTCAAAACCCATTAGAACTATTAGATTGATGGACATTCGTCTTTTGAGAGGGTCTCATGAAACTTCTGGCTATCATTTCCGCAGCTGTCATGGCTGTCGCAGCTCCCGCATTCGCCGAAACTGTCAAGATCGGCGTCGTGCCGGGTGTCTATGGCGATAGCGTCGAGGCACTAGTACCCGAGGCCAAAGCCGCCGGCATCGACCTGCAGGTCACCGAGTTCAGCGATTGGACGACGCCAAACGAGGCGTTGCAGGCTGGCGATCTCGATCTCAATTACTTCCAACACAAGCCGTTCCTGGCCAATGCCGTGAAGCAAAAGGGTTACGAAATCGTGCCGATCGGCGTCGGTACGCTCGCCAATATCGGCATCTATTCGCTGAAATACAAGGATTTCGCCAGCGTGCCGGACAAGGCGGTCGTGGCGATTGCCAACGATCCGGTCAATCAGGGACGTGGCCTTCTGCTTCTGGAGCGTGGCGGCCTCATCAAGTTGAAGGACGGCGTTGGCTCCCAGGGCACACTCGACGACATCGTCGAAAATCCCAAGCATGTGACGTTCAACGAAGTCGAGGGACCGCAGTTGGCGCGCGTGACCGGCGACGTTGACCTCGCGCTCGGTTATCCGCATTTCATCATCGCCGCCAAGACGTTCGATCCCGGCTCGGCGCTGATCTATTCCGGTATCGATGACAAGCAGTTCGCCATCGTCTTCGCCGCAAACAAGGCCAAGGCAGACAATCCGGCGCTGAAGAAGGTGGTCGAACTCTACCAGAATTCCAAGGTCGTACGTGAGGCGATCGACAAGGGCTTCGCCAGCAATTCGAAACTCTACACGATCGCGTGGTGAGAATGAGCACGGTCTTCTTCGACGCCGAATTCGAGGTCTCGCGCAAGCCGGTTGAACCGGCCCGCGAGGGTGCCTCGACGCGCGATACCGCATCGACGCAAGGGGAGGCCGCTTCGGCCTCCGGCTCCATCCGGTTCGATGCGGTGGAGAAGACCTACCTTTCCTCTGCCGGACAGGTGGAGGCGCTCAAGGGGATTTCGTCGGCGATACCCGCCGGCACGATCTTCGGCATTATCGGGCGTTCGGGGGCCGGAAAGTCGAGCCTTTTGCGCACCGTCAACCGGCTGGAGCGTCCGACCGGCGGCAAGGTCCTGGTCGATGGCCAGGATATTGCCGCCTTCGACGAGGACGAACTCGTGCTCCTGCGGCGCCGGGTCGGCATGATCTTCCAGCATTTCAACCTTCTGTCGGCCAAGACCGTGTTCGGCAATGTCGCGCTGCCGCTCGTGGTGGCCGGCCTGCCGCGAGACGAAATTCGTGAGCGTGTCGCCGAAGTGCTGAAACTCGTGGGTCTCGAAGGCAAGCAGAATACCTATCCGTCACGTCTGTCGGGCGGCCAGAAACAGCGCGTCGGCATTGCAAGGGCGCTGGTCAGCCGTCCGCAGATACTGCTTTGTGACGAGGCGACCTCGGCGCTCGACCCCGAGACGACCCTGTCGATCCTGACGCTGCTGAAAGACATCAACCGAAGGCTCGGCCTCACCATCGTGCTGATCACCCATGAGATGAGCGTGATCCGCGAGATCTGCGATCGGGTTCTGGTTCTGGAAGGCGGTGCCGCCGTCGAGACGGGACCTGTCTGGCAGGTCTTCGGCAATCCGCAACATGACGCGACCCGCGCCTTGCTGGCTCCGCTCAGCCGCGGCCTGCCGGAGGATCTTGCGGCACTCATCGAGCCCGCACCAGTCAAGGGCCGGCCGACGCGGATGATCGTGGAGTTCGTCTTTACCGGCGTCGATGGTGCCGAGCCGGACCTGCTGCGTCTCACGACGGCACTCGGCGCCGGTGCGAAGCTGATCCAGAGCAATCTTGAGCGCATCCAGGGCCACGTCAGCGGCCGCCTGTTCATGAGCGTGGCCTATCGCGAAAATCTGGAAACGCTGGTTCTCGACCCGAGGCTTGCTGCCGAAACAAGGATTGCCGGATATGTCGCCGCAGATGATTGAGCGCCTCTGGCGCGCCTTTTTCGACACGCTCACCATGGTCGGCGTGTCGACGCTGATTGCGCTGGCACTCGGCATTCCGCTTGCCGTATTCCTCGTTCTGTCGGCGCCGGGCGGGCTGATCGAGGCGCCGCGCACCAACCGCGTGCTCGGCGGTATCATCAACGGTTTTCGCGCCACGCCATTCGTGGTTCTGATGGTGGCGCTTTTGCCCTTCACCAGGCTCGTCACCGGCACGACGATCGGTGTCTGGGCAGCCATCGTGCCGCTGTCGGTCAGTGCCACGCCCTTCTTTGCCCGTATTGCCGAGGTGAGCCTGCGCGAGGTCGATCACGGCTTGATCGAGGCGGCACAGGCGATCGGCTGTCGGCGTTGGCATATCATTCGCCATGTCCTGTTGCCGGAGGCATTGCCGGGGCTGGTCGGCGGTTTCACCATCACCATTGTCTCGATGATCGGCGCCTCGGCCATGGCCGGCGTCATCGGTGCCGGCGGGCTCGGCGACGTGGCGATCCGCTATGGCTATCAGCGGTTCGACACGACCGTGATGCTGATCGTCATCGCCATCCTGATCGTCATCGTCTGCGTTGTGCAGTTTGCCGGGGATTTTGCGGTGCGCCGGCTGCGCGCGAGATAATCTCCTTTCAGGATAAAAATCATGTCGAAAAGATCCATCCTGCCTGTCGGGTCCGAGCCGGAAGACCGGTTCGGACCTCTGCCGCCATCGCCCGTCCATCGCATTTCCACCGACGCTGATGCGATCGCGATCGCCGGGACGCTTGCCTCCAAGTTCAAGCAGGGCGCCGCCGCCCGCGACCGTGATCGCCTTCTCCCCTGGAAGGAGATTGAGGATTACACCTCGAGCGGGCTCGGTGCGATCACCATCCCGAAGTCCCATGGCGGGGCAGGTGTCTCCTACGAGACGCTCGTGAAAGTCTTCGAGATCATCTGCGCTGCCGATCCGGCGCTCGGGCAGATCCCGCAGAACCAGTTCGGCGTTCTGGCGCTGGTGCAGGATATCGCGACGCCCCAACAGCGCGAGCGCATCTATGGCGATATTCTTGCCGGATACCGGATCGGCAATGCCGGGCCGGAGCGCAAGACAAAGGCAGTGAACATCACCACAACCCGACTGGAACAGACCGCCGATGGGCTGACACTCAGCGGCCAGCGCTTCTACTCAACCGGCTCGATCTTTGCCCATTACATCCCGACGCGCGCTCTGGACGACGAGGGCCGGCCGGTTCAGGCCTGGGCGTCCTTCGACAGTCCCGGCCTTACCGTTTTCGACGACTGGAACTCTTTCGGCCAGCGGACCACGGCAAGCGGTTCCGTCCAGTTCGACGCGGTGCCCATCGATCCGCTTCTGGTCCTGCCGGTCCATGCCTTTGCCGAGAAGCCGGGTCTTGCGGGGCCAGTGTCTCAGCTCATCCAGGCGGCGATCGATGCCGGCATTGCAAAGGCGGCATTCCAGGACATGCTGTCCTTCGTGCAAGGCAATGCCCGGCCTTGGGTCGATTCCGGGCTCGAAAACGCAAGTGACGATCCGACCATCCTGCATGAAGTGGGCGCGCTTGCCGCCAGCCTGCATGCCGCGCAGGAAGTGCTTTATTCGGCCGGACGCACGATCGACAAGATAGCTGTCGAACCAGTGACGGCCGAGAGCAGCGCGCTTGCCTCGGTCGCCGTGGCAGAAGCCAAGATCCTGACGACGGAAATCGCGCTTGAGGCGACGGAAAAGCTGTTCGACCTGTCGGGTTCGTCCGCGACCCGGGCCAAGCATGGGCTCGACCGGCACTGGCGCAATGCGCGTGTCCACACGCTGCACGATCCGGTGCGATGGAAATATCACCTGATCGGCAATTACGAACTGAACGGCGCTCTGCCAACTAGACATCAATGGAACTGACATCATGAGCAGCGCACCGATTGCCGTTCCCGCCACACATCCGGCCACCAGTCCGCATCTTATAAAGACCGATGCCGAGGCGGTTAGGGTTGCGACGGAGTTTGCCAAGACGTTGAGGGCAGGGGCCTCCGAGCGGGATGCCGAGAGGCGCCTGCCATGGCAGGAACTCGACGCCTTCGTTGCAACCGGGCTTTGGGGCATCAGCGTGCCGAAGGCCTATGGCGGTGCCGGTGTCTCTTCCGGCACACTTGCCAAGGTCACAGCGATCATCGGCGCGGCCGATGGTTCGCTTTCGCAGATCCCGCAGAACCATTATTATGCGCTGGAAGTGCTGCGTGTCGGCGGCTCCGCAGCGCAGAAGCGCTTTTTCTACGACAAGGTTCTGGCTGGAGAACGCCTCGGCAATGCGTTGGCGGAAATCGGCCACAAGGATTTCAAACGCCGCACGAGGCTGGTCGAGGAAGACGGAAAGCTGTTCGTCGAAGGGACCAAATATTATTGCACAGGCGCAATCTACGCCCACTGGATCCCGACGCTGGTGACGAGGCAGGAGGACGGCGCGGATCGGCTGTTTATCGTTTTCGTGCCGCGCACGGCGCCGGGCGTGACGATCTATGATGACTGGGACGGGTTCGGCCAGAGGGTGACGGGCAGCGGCACCGTTCGCTTCGAGCACGTGGCAGTCGAGGGCGAGTGGATCCTCCCGTTCCAGGCCTCATTCGAGCGCCCGACCTCGATCGGACCGCTGGCGCAGATCATCCATGCGGCGATCGATCTTGGCATCGGCCAGGGCGCCTATCGCGACACGCTGGAATTCGTCCGCAGCCGCGCGCGGGCCTGGATCGATGCCAAGGTGGAAAGCGCCGGCGAGGATCCGCTGACGCTGAGCGAGATCGGTAAGGTGCGGATCAGTTTGCGGGCGGCGGAAGCGCTGGTCGAGCGGGCGGCACGGCTTGTGGATGCTGCGATGGAAGCGCCCGACGAGGCCAATGTCGCGGCCGCCTCCATCGCGGTTGCCGAGGCGAAGATCCTCACGACCAAGGCCGGGCTGCTGGCCGCAAACAAGCTGTTTGAACTCTCCGGCACCTCGTCTACCATGGCTGAGGACAATTACGATCGCCATTGGCGCAACGTGCGCACCCATACGCTGCACGATCCGGTACGGTGGAAATATCAGGCGATCGGCCAATATTATCTCAATGGTCGGCTGCCGCGGCGCCATGGTGCGATCTGAAAAGGCTTACCCTTCGTGTCCCAGAAAAAGCAGATACTTCTCAATGCCTTTAACATGAACTCGGTCGGCCATATCAATCATGGCCTGTGGACCCATCCGCGCGACCGGTCGCATGAATACAAGACCCTCTCTTACTGGACCGATCTTGCGAAGACGCTGGAACGCGGGCTTTTCGACGGGCTTTTTCTGGCCGATATCGTGGGCGTCTACGATATCTATCAGTCTTCGGTGGATCTTACGCTGAAGGAAGCGATCCAACTGCCGGTCAATGATCCGACGCTAATCGTTTCCGGCATGGCATCGGTCACCAGCAATCTCGGCTTCGGCATTACCGTCAATACCAGCGTCGAGCATCCCTATATATTCGCCCGTCGCATATCGACGCTGGATCATCTGACCGATGGGCGGATCGGCTGGAACATCGTCACCGGCTATCTCGATAGCGCCTCGCGGGCGCTCGGCCACGACGGAATGAACGACCACGACCATCGCTATGACCGCGCCGACGACTATCTCGATGTTCTCTACAAGCTCTGGGAAGGCAGCTGGGACGACGATGCGGTGATCGCCGACAAGGCAACGCGGGTCTACTCGGATCCCTCGCGGGTGCGCAAGATCTTCCATGACGGCCCTTTTTACAAATCGGAGGGCTACCATCTCGCCGAGCCGTCGCGACAGCGTACACCGCTTCTCTTTCAGGCCGGCAGTTCGGGCAGGGGAAAGAAATTCGCCGCCCGCCACGCTGAATGCATTTTCATCAATGCGACGGATCCGGCGTCTGCGGCAAGGACGGTGAAGGCGCTGCGGGACGAAGCGGTGGCCGCTGGCCGGAGGCCCGGCGACGTGAAAATCTTCATCGGCATCACCGTCGTTACCGGCGCAAGTCAGAGCGAGGCAGAAGCGACGCTTGCCGATTACATCGACCATGCCAGCCCGGAAGCGGGGCTTGCGCATTTCTCCGCCGGCACGGGGCTCGATTTTTCTCGCTTCGAGCTTGATGAACAGGTCAGCTACGATGGCGGCAATGCAATTCAGTCCGTCATGCAGCTTGCCAAGTTGAAAGGCTGGACGAAGAGGCAGCTTTTGAAGGAGTTGGCGATCGGTGGGCGATATCCCTTGATCGTCGGCGATGGCGCGCAGGTTGCCGAAGAGCTAATCCGATGGATCGAGGAAAGCGGTGCAGATGGCTTCAACCTCACACGAACCGTGGTGCCGGAAAGCTACGAGGCCTTCATAGAGCACGTCATTCCTGGGCTCCAATCGCGAGGAGCTTACAAGACGGCTTATGCGCAAGGAACTTTACGGAACAAGCTGTTAGGCGATGGCGACCGTCTGCCCGCCGGCCATTACGGATATCAGTTTCGCTAACCCTTCACCGGAGGAAGGTCGGCGCGATCTCACCACGGCCTTTTATGTTGCTGCTTCGCTGCTGCGTTTAAGTGGACAGGCGGTCCATAAGTATATGATTTCGCGTGGTTTCCAGACCGAGGGTCGACGGTTCGATTCCTCTCAAGAGCGATGAATAAATTTCGAAACGGGTTAGTGTTCTTCAGTCCCGAACGAAGGACTACCGAATAGTCCAGCGCAAGAACCGAGAAGGCCCTTTTCTCGGTAGCCTACACGCGCTTGTGGAGCCTTCGGACTACGCGCCAGCGATCTCCTTCCTGTAATTCCAGGCGCCAGCACTTCTCCGCGATGGCCGTGCCGCGGCGGGTCCTGTAGGCATCGATTGTCAATGACATCTGCCCCAGCCTGAGCCGTTTTGCGGAAGCGCTGGTTATTGTGCCGTCACTGAATTCCACTTGGACCAAACTTCCTTCCTGCTCCGGATCGACGATTGCCGGGCAGCCGGGGTAGGCGTGGCTGTCCATAATTCTGATCATTTCGTTCTCCTGGCGATCCTCATGGATAGCAGATTGACGGCGGATATTCTATCATATACGAAAAGATATATGGAGATAGCAAGGAATGGCAATCTCCATTGAGCGCAACATCAATGGGTACGGTTGCTGCCGTGCCGTGGAAGAGGTTTCCATGTATTACTTCGCCTATTGCACATGGCTGCATGACATCGAGATCGCCCGCTTCATGCCCCAGGCAAAACCGGTTACCAAGGCATATGCCGCAAATCATGCGCTGCGTTTCCATGCAGCAGGGGATCGCACGGACCGTGGCTGGTGCCATTTCCTGAATACGGCGGATGCCTGGGGCGAGCGTGCATATGGCGTCGTGTTCGAGCATGACGACTCGCATTTTGCCGAGGACTACGACGACTTCGAGCGTTGCTGCGTCACCGTTTACGGTGAAGATGGCAAGCAGTACGATTGCTGGACCTATCGCCTGGTCCGCCCGGGTGTTGCGATGCGTCCGCCGAACTTCTACTGGGATCACATTCCGGCCGGCCTGAAGCAGTGGAGTTTTGCGCCGGAGTATATCGCCAAGGTTCAGGCGGTTTTTGACAAGGCCGCCGAATGCCCGCGCGCCGATCGTCCTAATCCCTCGAACGTTCCAGGTAAGGGCGCCGAAACGCGCTGATCTTCAAGGCTGCGCCGGGGGCGGCGCAGCCTCAATCCATGCCGACTGCGAAGAAAATCAACAATCACAGGGGTAATGCAATGAAACATGGGATCATCACAAAATTCGTCCTGGCCGCCAGTGCGGCAACGCTTTTTGCGAGCACGGTTTTCGCCGGCGAAGGCGCAAAGCTCGTGCCCGAGGCGGTCAGGACCGCAGGCAAGATTACGGTCGGTTCGCAGCAGACCTTTCCGCCGATCGAATTTCGCGAACCGGGCGCGTCCTCGGTGACTGGCGCCAGCGCCGATCTTCTGACCGAGATCGCCAAGCGGCTCGATCTCCAGCTGGAATATGTCCAGGCGGAATATGCCGCCCTCATTCCCGGTATCGAGGCCACGCGCTTCGACGTCGCCTCCGGCGGCATCAGCGACACGGAAGAGCGGGAGCAGAAGCTCGATTTCGTCAACTACATGCAGTCCGGCGGTTCTGCCATGGTGCGCGCCGAGGACGCGCAGGCCTACACGACCATCGCGGATTTCTGCGGCAAGTCGGTCGCGACGCTTCTCGGCAGTCGCGTCATCATGGCCAAGGTCGAGGAAGCATCCGCGGCCTGCACGGCCGGCGGCAAGGCCGAAATCCATGCCGAGCAGCTTCCTTCCGCGCCGGATGCCCGCATGCAGCTCGATCTGAAGCGCGTCGACGCCTATCTCGGAGACTTTCCCGCACTCGTCTACATGGGGGCGCAGTTCCCCGGAAAGTATTCGATCGTCGGCGGCAACTATATGCTGACGCCCTACATCACCTCCTGGGGCTTTTCCAAGGACAATGCGGAGTTGCGCGACGCCGTGAAGGAGACCTTGCAGGAAATGCTGGCTGACGGCGCCTACAAGGCGATCATGGACAAGTGGGGCGTCGGTGGCGCGCTGCTGCCCGAGATCACCGTAAACCTGCCGGCCAGCAAGCGCTGACGGGACGGAAAGAGCAGGCCATGACGCAACGTCCTACCGCCTCCGAACTGCCGATTGTGCATCGTCGCCGCTGGGGAGCCTGGCTCCTCGGCGCTGTCGCCCTCATGGTGGTGGTGACGATCGTTCATGCCGCCATCCGAGCACGGATCGTCAATCTCGGTGTCTTCGCCGACTACATATTCGATCCGCTGATCGTCATGGGGGCGGTCAATGCCCTCATGCTCGGCACCCTGGCCCTGTTCATCGCCACCGTGATCGGCTTCGTGGCGGCACTGATGCGGGTCAGTGGCAATCCGATCCTTGTCGCGATCTCCTCGACCTATGTTTATCTCTTCCGCGGCACCCCGATGCTGATCCAGCTCATCTTCTGGTTCAATGCCGTGCCGATCATGTTCCCTTCGATCACGATCAGCCTGCCGTTTATGGCGGAGCCGTTGTTCTCGACGCCGACGACATCGCTGGTTACGCCGTTTCTTGCGGCCCTTGCTGGTCTCAGCCTTGCGGAGGGTGCCTACATGAGCGAGATCATTCGTGCCGGCATTCTTGCCGTCGACAAGGGGCAGCGGGCCGCAGCCACCGCGCTCGGCATGACGCAGCGGCAGGTGCTGACGCAGGTCGTCATCCCGCAGGCAGGCCGCATCATCATTCCGGCGGCAGGCAATCAGTACATCATGTTGCTGAAATCCTCCTCGCTGGCGTCTGCCATCGGCTATCTCGAGTTGCTGCGTGTCGCGACCGATATCTACTCCTCGAACTTTTATGTCGTCGAACTGCTGGCCGTTGCTGCCTTCTGGTATCTGGTCATGACAGCCTTTGCGACCGCGATCCAGACCGTCCTCGAAAAGGTATTCCCCCAGCGATGAGCACCGCACCCGTCCAATCCCACGCCGTCTCCGTGGTCGGCGTCTCCAAGAAATGGGGGCCGGTCTCGGCCTTCACCGATGTCAGCTTCGATGTGCCGCAAGGCGAAGTGGTCGCGTTGCTCGGTCCCTCCGGCGCCGGCAAGTCCACGCTTCTGCGCTGCGTCAATCACCTCGAAACGATCTCTGCCGGTCGCATCTACGTGCATGGCGACTTGATCGGCTATCGCCTGGGCGATCAGTCGCTCTACGAACTGTCGGACGCCGAGATCAGCCGGCAACGGCAGAAGATCGGCATGGTCTTCCAGCACTTCAACCTGTTCAAGCACATGACGGCGGTGCAAAACGTCATGAGCGGTCCCGTGCATGTTCTCAGGCAGCAGAAGGCGGACGCCGCGGCGCTGGCGTTGGGCCTACTGGAGAAAGTGGGTTTGAAAGCGAAGGCGAACGCCTATCCGTCGGAGCTTTCAGGCGGGCAACAACAGCGTGTCGCCATCGCAAGGGCGCTTGCCATGCAGCCTCGCGTGCTTCTGCTCGACGAGCCGACCTCCGCGCTTGATCCGGAATTGGCGCAGGAAGTCGTAGACACGATCCGCAAGCTGGCCGAAGAGGGCCAGACTATGCTGATCGCCACCCACGACATGGGCATCGCCCGCGACGTCGCCGACCGGGTGATCTTCATGGAAGGAGGACGAGTCGCCGAGGATGCGCGATCCCGGGACTTCTTCACAGCGCCGAAAAGCGACCGAGCCAGGCAGTTCCTTTCCAAGCTGCTGCCTGCCCACTAGCGTATCAGACAACTACGCCATTGCTGGCTGCTCGCCTGTCGGTGAGCCGGCAAGGCCTGCGCATCCCGAAGGAAAAATCGATATGATCCCGCTCTTCAATACGCTCCATCACATCTGCATCGTCGTGCACGATCTCGAGAAGACCGTTGCCTATTACGAGAGCCTCGGGGTCGGCCCTTGGTTCGACTATCCGAGGAAAGGCGCCTACCTTGAGTTTGACGTACCCAACAAGGCGGCTTCGGATGCGATGCGCTACAAATGCTGCGATCTTGAAAACATGCAGATCCAGCTTTGCGATCCGGGCAAGCTGGAATCGCCGCAGAAGCGGTTCCTCGACGAGCGCGGCGAGGGGGTCTACCATCTCGGCTTCGAAGTCGCCGACCGCGACGCGGCGGAAGCCCAGGGGCGCGCCCTTGGGCTCGATGTCGTGGCGCGCGGAAAGCGGGCGGACGGCTCCGGCTTCTGCTATTTCGATACGCGCGAAAAAGCGGGTATCGTGCTTGAAATCCGCAAATCCTGACGCCCGGGATGAAGCGCATTCTTTCGAGCACCGAAGCGAAGATCGACATCTACGCTGCAATTCGAGGGCGTGAGAGCCTTCTGCTGTGTCTCGCCGCCATGATGTTGTTCGCGGCGTCCGATGTCATCGCCAAACTTCTCTCAGGAACCTTCCATCCCCTTCAGATCGCATGGTTTCGCTATTCCGCGGCGTCGATCCTGCTCGCGGTCATCTGTCTGCGTGCGGGCCTGCCCGCGCCAAGCGTGGCGTCTGCATCGCAAATCATCCGCGGCCTCGGCATGGCCGGCGCGACCATTCTGCTGATCGCCGCGCTGAGCCTTCAGCCGGTGGCGGAAGCAACCGCGCTGGTGTTCATCTCTCCCTGCCTTGTCACGCTGCTCTGCGTGCTGATCCTCAAGGAGCGCGTGCCAGCCAAGCGGCGGCTGGGCGTTGCCGGAGGGCTGCTCGGGGTGCTGGTCATTCTTCGTCCGGGTTTTGCAGGCTACAACCCTGCCGCGCTGTTTTCGATCGCATCCGCCGCCTGCTGGGCGACAGCACTTGTGATGACGCGGCGGGCGGTGGTCGCAGACAGTCTGGCAACGACGCTCGCCTATTCAGCCCTCACGGGCTTCGTGCTTTTGAGCCTGACTTTGCCGTTCGTCTTTCTGGGCCTGACGCTCCAGCAATTCGTGCTTTCCTGCGCGACAGCCGTTTTGTGGCTCGCGGCGCACGTCGCGATTGCCTTTGCCTATCGGCGACCGGAGGTCCAGGTTTCGCGGCTGGCGCCGGTTTCGTACACGCATCTCCTGTGGGCGACGGGCTTCGGCTATCTCACATTCGGCACGATGCCCGACGCAATGACCGTGGCAGGTTCGGTGCTGATCGTCGCAAGCGGATTGGCCGCCCTCAGAGCGAGCGGCCCGCATGAACGTAAACTGTAGAGGATTTTCACCATGACGAACGTGCTTTTAATCGGAGCCGGCAATATGGGGTTCGCCATGCTGCGAACCTGGGTCGGTGGTTCCGGCCATCGTTTTTCCGTCGTCGAAATGCATGAGGCCCTGCGAAAGAGAGCGGAGGATGTCGGCGCAGACGCCTATCCTGATGTTTCCGATCTGCCCGCGGGCTACCGTGCCGATGTTATCGTCGTTGCGACCAAGCCGCAGGCGGTCGCTGACGCGCTCGCTCGCAGCACAGACAATCTGCGCGAGGGCGGGCTGGTGATTTCCGTTGCCGCAGGGATCACGATCGCGGCGGTAAGCCGGAGCATTGGCGACAATGCCAGGATCATCCGTGCCATGCCGAACACGCCGGCGGCCGTAGGCGAGGGGATGATCGTCTGCTGCGCAAGCCACCACGCCACGGAAGCGGATCGCGATCGCGCAAGTGCGCTGCTTTCGGTCGTCGGTCGCGTCGCATTCGTCGAGGAGGAAGACCTGATGGATGCGGTCACGGCGATCTCCGGATCGGGGCCGGCCTATGTCTTCTACTTCCTCGAAACCTTCAGTGCCGCCGCCGTATCCCTTGGCCTGTCGGAGGAGCTTGCAATGACGCTTGCAAAGCATACGGTTTTCGGTGCCTCGAAAATGGCACTGGAGCGGGATACCAACCCCTCCGACCTGCGAGCGCAGGTCACCAGCCCGAATGGAACGACAGCGGCCGCCCTCTCTGTTTTGATGGATGTCCGGCAGGGCCTGGCACCGCTCATGCACCAGGCGACGGAAGCAGCGCGACGGCGGTCGCGCGAATTGGGCCTGCAGTCGCCATGACGCCTCTTGCAATTAGCAGCGTCAATTGAACGCGGAGCGGCATTGCTTCATACACGAAGATATATATTGAATTAAGCTTTTAAACTTGGTCTCGCGAAAGGACGATAGTCATGGCAGTCAGAAAGACCTCCGCCGGCGAGTTCATGGCATCGGATGTACGCAACCGCCTTCGAAGCATGATTCTCGGAGCGGAGCTGAAGCCCGCCCAAAGGCTCGTGGAAGACGATCTTTGCGAGCGCCTTGGGGTCGGCCGCACACCCGTGCGCGAGGCGCTGCTGTTGCTACAGGGAGAAGGCTTTCTCAGCCGCGAACGAGGCTGGGTCGTCGAAACGGTCGATCGCAGTCAGGTGAGAGCGATTTTCGAAAGCCGGGCCGCCATCGAGGCGGCCACGGCAAGACTTGCTGCTCGCCATGCAGAGGCGAGCGAGCTCGATTCGCTGGCGACCCTCGTAGAAGCCATGGAACCTGGCGAGACACTCACACGCAGCGAACTCAACAGCCTCAATACCCAGTTCCATAAGACGATTATCGCTGCATCTAAGAACATGTTCCTGGCGCAGTTCCATGAGCGTACGCTGTTCCATTACTGGATGCTGCGCGTGCCGATCCTTTTTTCCGAAGCCGAGGTGAGGGAAACCAATCTCCAGCATCGAAGAATTCTGGCCGCACTGGTCGGTCGCGACGAGGAGGAGGCGGAGAGGGCTGCCCGCCATCACGTCGAGGCGACGATGGCGATCGTCGAACCAGCCATCGAACTCTAGCGCGCTCAGTCCGACGGCGCGTTCCCGAACGCGCTGCAGGGACACCTTTCGACATCGCTGCCATACCAGAAAAACACAGGAGGAAGGATTGCCTGATCTCGACAAGACAGACCGTCGCATACTGACAGTCCTTCAATCGGAAGGCCGTATCACCAACAGCGAGCTTGCCCACCGACTCGGTATTCCGCAAACCTCGATGAGCGACCGCTTTCGTCGGCTCCAGCGGGATGGGTTCATTACCGGCTTCGGATGCAGGCTCGATCCGGCGCTGATCGGTTTCGATCTTCTGGTGTTCGTCGAGGTCTTGCTCGACAAGACGACGCCGGATGTTTTCGAAAAATTCGCCCGTGCCGTGCGCCTCGCGCCTGAGGTGCTGGAGTGCCACATGGTGGCCGGAGGCTTCGATTACCTCCTCAAGACCAGACTATCGACCATGACGGCCTATCGCCGTTTCCTCGGCGAGGTCGTTCTCGCCTGGCCAGGGGTTTGCGAAACACGCACCTATGCCGTCATGGAGGAAATCAAGACGGACGGCGCCCTGCCATTGTTCCCGTAAACGGTGATTGGAAAAGGGGCGTTGCGCCCCCTTTCGGCTTATCACGTCCGCAGATTGTCCTGCGCGTTCAGGCTGTAGGCTCTATCTCGGCCCCCAGATAGAGCTTCCGCATGGCTGGGTCGGTGAGCAGGTCACGCGCCCTGGCCGTCAGGGCCACCTGTCCCAGCGACAGGACATAGGCGCGGTCGGCGATGCCGAGCGCTTCGAAGGCATTCTGTTCGACCATCAGGATGCACAGGTTCTCACTGTCGCAGATCGCTGCAATCGCATCGAACACCTCATGCATCATCAGCGGCGACAGGCCGGCAGATGGCTCGTCCAGCAAAAGAATCTCCGGACCGGCAATCAGCGCCCGCGACAGCGAGAGGATCTGCCGCTCGCCGCCTGAAAGGGCCGACGCCTTGCGGTTCTTTTTGCTGGCAAGCGCCGGGTACTGCTGCATCAGGGCATCGAAGCGCTTTTCCTTTTCTTGTTTGCCCAGCAACCGTGCGCCCAGCATGATGTTTTCAAACACGCTCAGCGTGCCGAACACATTGTCGGTCTGCGGCACATAACCGACTTTGTGGTGGCGCACCTTCTTTTGGATCGGAACGCTGCCGACGTCCGTTCCATCAAAGGCGATCGTGCCGGCGCGCGGGCGTACATAGCCGGCAATCGTCTTCAGAAGGGTCGACTTGCCGCAACCGTTCGGCCCGAGGATGGTCACGATCTCGCGGCGGTTTGCGGTCAGCGAGATGCCGGTGAGGATGTCGGCGCCGTCGCCATAACCGGCACGGATGTTTTTTGCTTCGATCATCGCGCAGTCTTTCCCTTTTCCACGGCCTTGCCGAGATAGGCCTCGACAACCCGCGGGTTGTCTTCCAGTTCGTGCGGAGCGCAATCGGCAATGATCTCGCCGCGATCGAGAACCACGCAGCGCGAGCAGAGGTCGCGAATGAAAAGCATGTCGTGCTCCACCACCAGAATGGCGACGCCCGCATCCCGGTAGCGCTTGAGGATGGCGACCATGTCGGCTCTAAGGTTGGGGTGTACGCCGGCGGTCGGCTCATCCAGGCAGAGAAGCTTCGGCTTGCTGCGAAGTGCTGTTGCCACGGAAAGCAGTTTTTTCTGCCCGCCGGAAAGGGCTGCTGCCGGCAGGTCGGCGACATGCGTCAGTCGGAAGGCTTCCAGCAGTGTCTCCAGCTCGTCGTCGAACCGGAAGGACGAGAAGATCGATCGAAGACCTGCCCTACCGCGGGCACCCGCTTGGAGCACCTCGCGAACCGTCATTTTTTGCGGCATCGAGGGCAGCTGGAATGTGCGCACGAGGCCGTGTGCTGTCGCCCGCTGCGGTGAGGCATTGGTGATGTCGGCATCGGCCAGGCGGATGCTGCCGCCATCGGTCGGCAGGAAACCGGAGATGACGTTGAGTGCTGTGCTTTTGCCGGACCCGTTGGGGCCGAGCAGACCGACGATCTCGCCGGGTACGATGCCGAAGTCGACGGCTTCCAGAACGCGGTGCGCACCGAAGGACTTTGAGACGCCTTTGATATCGAGAAGCTTAGTGGCCACGGCTGCCTCCTACCTTTTCCGGGAACAGGCCCTTTGAGCGCCAGAGAAGGAAGGCCAGCAGACCGCCGCCGACGATGACGAGCCGTGCGGCTGCGACGAAATCGGTTGGCAGGTCGAGCGCATCCTTGACGAAGGGAACATAGGCCATGGCGAACTGCATGACGATGGCGCCGGCGACCACGCCCCAATTGTTGCCGATCCCGCCGATGATCACCATCGACCAGATCAGGAAGGTTTCGGGAGACACCAGCTGATCCGGGCCGACGAAGGTCAGGTAATGCGCATACAGGTAGCCGGCAAAAGCCGCGATGGCGCCGCTGATCAGCATGACCGTGCGGCGAATGGAATCGAGATCGTAACCGAGCGAGCGGGCAAGCTGCGGCTCTTCGCGCATCAGCTTCATCGCAAGCCCGAACGCGCTTTTGACGATGCGTTGGCAGATGAACCAAGCCAGCACAAGGACGAGCGCGTACAGCGCCAGGCGCGCCACGCCGTCATAGGGCTTCAGGTCTGCAAACAGCAGCGGAAGACCGGATATGCCCTGTGCGCCGCCCGTCAGCGCCTGTTCGTTGGTGATCGAGATACGCAGGATTTCAGCGATCGACAAGGTGGCAATGCCCCAGTAGTCGCTGGAGAGCTTGCGGCCGAGGCGGGCGTAGAAAAGCGCGAGCAGCGCTGCCATGGCGAGACCGGCCGGCAGGCCGGCGAGGGGATGCCAGCCCATGCCGCTCGCCAATGCCGCCCCGTAGGTGCCGCAGCCGAAGAGCGCGATCAGGCCGAAATTGACAAGACCGGTGAAGCCGGCCTGCAGATTGAGGCTGAGCGCCAGCACACCGTAGAGGCAGGCGATCGAGGCGACATGGATGAAAAAATCAAACACGATTGACCTCGCTGTTAAACAGGCCGCGCGGGCGGAAAAGCAGGAATACCACGAGGATGGCAAAGGATGCGACCGGGGCGTAGCTCGCCGGGAGGAAGTAGAAATCCTCGCCGATGAAAGGCCCGATATTGGTGTTGGTGATGACGGTTTCGGCGGCTGCGATGACGATCGCGCCGACGACCGCCCCGAGCGCATTGCCAAGGCCGCCCAGGATGGCGGCGGCGAATACCGGCAGCATCATGTTGGTGCCGAGATCGATGCTGACGCTGCCGCGCATGGCAAGCGTTATGCCGCCGAGGGCGGCGAGCATGCCGGAAAGAAAGACGACAATATTGGTAACGCGGCGTGTATCGATGCCTGTTGCGGCGGCAAGCACGCCGTTGGTTGCCGTTGCGCGCATCTCGTGGCCAAGGCTGGTTTTGAACAGGATAAGTGCGAAAAGCCCGAGCGCGACCGTGGTGAGAACGAGCGTCGTGATCTGATGATCGGTGATCCGGGCGCCGAGAATGCGCATGGCCGGAGAGACCTGCAGTTTGAAGCGGTAGGCCGTCGGGCCGTAGGTCAACAGGAAGACGGCCGAGAGGATCATGCTGAGCGCCAGCGAACCGATAAGGGCGATGGCCGAGTCGGATTTCAGCAGGCGCTCGAAGATCAGGACATTGAAGGCGACGGCGAGAAGGCCGACAAACAGCGCCGAGGCGAGGCCGGCCATAAAGAGCGGCAGGCCGGCCGCATGCAACGACATGGCGACGAAAGCACCGACGACGGCATATTGCACGAGCGCGACATTGGGAAACTTGATCAGGGAGTAAACGGCGCTCAAAGCAACGGCGATAAGGGCCAGATCGACGGACCTGATCAGGACGTCGAAGAGGAATTGAAACATGAACTTGTCCGTCTGCGCAATCCCGGCGGCGGCTGCAGCCTCGACCCGGCATTGTGTGAAAGGGGAAGGCGCATTGCATCTTGCCCTCGGGCAATGTTGCCACCTCAAATGAAAAGCCCGCCGCGGTCACGGCGGGCATTCCGGGGTATCAATCGTAAGCGACGAGCTTTTCGCCTTCGACCTTGAACTTCAGGTAGGGCTGATGGGTGCGCTGGCCGTCCGCATCGAGCTTGATCTCGCCGGTGGCACCCTTGACGCCTTCCTTGCCGAGGTCTTCGATGGCCCTGAGGACCGCCGCCTGGTCGGTGCTGCCGGCCTTGTTCAGGGCTGCGGCGGCAAACAGAACGGCGTCATGCGCATAGCCGCCATAGGCCGAAAGAAATGTCTCGCCATAGGTCTTTTCGTATTCGGTCTTGTAGGCGTCGCCATCGTCGCCAATATAGCCGACGTCCATGCCGATCAGGCCCTCCTTGAAATCGGCCGGCGTGTCCTTGTTCATCATGGTGATGAGGATCGAGTACCACGGCTTGCCTTCCTGCAGGCCGAGTTCGAATGCTTCCTGCATGATGAGCGCGCCTTCGGTGCCATAGGCGGTGAAGACATAGGCATCGGGTGCTGCAGCTTCGACCTGCTGAAGCTCGCGACGATAGGTGGATTGGCCGATCGTATACATGACGGTGGTCGTGATTTCTCCACCCTTGGCGGTGAAGTTCTTCTTGAATTCTTCGGCAACGCCCTGACCGAAGGCGTTGTTCATCGCCAGCACGGCGACCTTCTTCCAGCCGTGATCGATGACGTCCTGGGCGGCGAATTCGGTCGAAACGTTGTCGAGTCCGACGACGCTGTAGGAGGTTGCGCCGATACCGCGCACCAAGCCGCTGGTGGAAGCCGGGTTGATATGCGGGATGCCTTCCTGAACCAGATACTGGCCGAGCGGAATGGTGTTGCCGGATGAGTATTCACCGATGACGATCGGCACCTTGTCGACGGAAACTAGCTTCTTGGCCGCGTCGATCGCCGTCTGCGGCTTACCGCCGGAATCCTCTACGATGACCTTCATCTGCTTGCCGAGAACACCGCCCTTGGCGTTGATCTCCTTGAGGGCCAGCTCGATGCCGCGGCTCTGGTCTTTGCCGGTGGTGGCGCTGGCGCCCGAGAGCGGAATAACCGCACCGATGGTGATTTCTTCGGCTCTGGCCGGTGCGGCGGTCACAACGCCGGCGAACACGGCTGCAAAGGTTGCGCCAATTGCAATTTTCTTCATTTTTACCCCTCTTTCCGTTGTCTAACGGGACGGGGCGAATCCTAGGTCCGAGTGGACCGTAGCTATATACGAGATATTGAAGTGGAGCCGCAGATCGTACGACAGCTGGCGCTACGGGTCGTTGACTCTCCGAAATGGCGCAGTTTCTCTGTTACTAGGACCAGTTCTGCTCCCATCAGATTGCAAAAGAGGCTTGTAGTCTCCAGACCGTTACAATTTTTCTCGCACATCGAGCAGGCAGAGGGATCTCGCTTTTTGCCGGTATGTTTGCCGTTAGAGAAACGAATTTAAAGTTGGTTTGAGGTTCTGAGTGGCGCCTTGCGTTCGGATCCGTTGTCTAATCGCCTGCATCCGGTCAAGCGGATTTTAAACGAGTTGCTTCGTTGCCGTGTTGCTAACGCGACATTTTTTTAGGTTTCCTTTCGACCTCTTTCATTCCTGCAATTCGTCCGGTGCTAGAGCACGGTTGTGTCCGCGGTCGACATGCAGTCGCCGCATGATGGGTTTTCGCAGGGAGGTCTTCCTAGGTTCAAGACGCAGTCTCAATAAGCTGCGACGGCGACGGGATGACCTAACCCACGTCCACAGCAGCGACGCCCAGCATCTCAGTCATATTGAGACGCTGAGGCAGGTAGGCCGGCGGTTCGGCTAGGCCGCTGCCCCGGCCAATGGATTGAACGCTTTCTTGGCCTTGAGCATGCTATGCATTATGGCGGCAAGTATCGATTGCAGGCTATGGCATCGCGTTGGGGCCGCAAACCGAGTGGCGTCGCCATGTGGTTACGTGGCAAAACGCGCAGCCAGGCATTCGGCCGAAACGCCAGCGCGAGATCGGCAACTGTTTTGGGATCGAGCTTCACAGTGTCAGCCGAAATCACGCTCGGCCGCAGCAAGGACCTCGTCCAGACGGCCAATTTTCATGAGATCCAGCGGCGAGCCGCCGATATCAGGCTTTGTCCGGATCAACCACTGCCATGCGACACGAGGATCGGCAATGATCCGCGTCACCTGAGCCATGCCCTCTACAGGGCGCCCATCGACGAACTGCGCCAATGGAAAGACATGCTTGCGTTCGCCCTTCAGCAGGCCAATCACCGCGCCACGCCTCTGCCAGTCGTGCAGGGTCGACCGTTTCGTGCCAAATGTCTTTTCGATCTCGGCCGGTCCCGCGACAGGGCCGGCCCAGTCCTCGAGACGCGTCGGCTCTGCAAAAGCTGCAAGTCTGCGCCTGCCTTCATCCAGATCGATGGGCGCGGGAAGACCGGCGCCTTGACTGACCTCGATAGACTTGCCAACTGCAAGCGGCGTGAGGCGGACGTCCGCTTCCGCGACGAGGCCAGCGACCGCGACCTCGACGGCTTGCGCCAGCTCGCGTTCGTCGGCAACGAGCCGGCGTTGCTGGTCGGCGGCAAGACGTGCGGTTGCTGCGGTGACTGCGGCGACGACACGCCCCGTTGCGGCAAGCGCCGTCTTGGAAAGACGTGGATTATGACGGGCGAGGACCTCGACGACATCGGCGATGGCCGCCGGGTTCAACCCCGACAGGGAGGTTGCTGACGATTTTCTGACGGACGTAACCATGTTGCTGCTCCTATCATCTGCGACGATAGATAGTACAGATTGTCCGGAATGTCCAGATTGCAGGGCGCATTTACAATGTAGGGGGCAGAACAAGATTGTTCGCAGTCTCCAGGAACGTCAAGTACTGTGGCCGCATGCTTTCATGCGGATTTCGTCGAAGCTGCCGAAGGTAACCGACGGAGTTGTCACGTTATCGAGCGGTGATCGAACTACGCCTGCGTCTCTCCGAGATCAGGCAATCGCGCCCGTCACGGCTTTCCAATGCGCTATTGCGCGGGTGCGGTGAATATGCGTGGCC
>NZ_JAFLMY010000030.1:0-49227 GCF_017313375.1 Agrobacterium sp. Ap1 | reverse complement strand
GGGGGCGACTATTTCTCGGAATTAGGGGGCGACATCATTTCGGAATCAGGGGGCGGGTTGCCTCGGAATTTGCACTCTCAACGAAACGCTGGCATTGTAGGCGGCGATGAGCGTGGCCGTCTCGATACGATATCCCAAACCCTCCGTCTGCATTGTGATTTCAAACGGTACAGAAGTGGCGCCGAGCACCGAAGTCGGGGGCACCATCCCATCGGAACCAATGATACAGACTTCGGCTTCCAGCCCAGTACTGGATCGGACGACGACGGAGCAGATCCCGGATTCAAGGAAATAGGTATGTTCGGTGATCCGATTTGTTAGGGCAAAGACAAAGTGGCGGGGCAGTTCGATAGGTTCCAAATAGCCCACAAGGGTCGTGAAATCGACGTCAGTCAGCAATCGAAGGAGTTTATTTTGAAAATCTCGTTGGTGCAGGGGTGACATTGCTCTTCCTCGTAAGGGCAAGAGCAATCGGATCTCCCAGCCGTCTGCGCCAAAAAAGTCTGCGGACGATGTGGCAAACTTATACTCGAATAGTGGTTCCTTTAAGACCCGGCGGCGGCGGCGACAATACGCCCATGCCTGTGTGCACGATAGCGGACAAACGGAGCACACGGTTAGTTGCAGCGATGCGCTAGATATTCGATATCACTCGGTTACCCACCCTCTTGTTTCGGATGTGGCCGCATCTTGGCTTACGTTCCGCAAGTGAATGTCAGGCGTATCCGATACCGACTTAAAAGCAATCGGGCCCTTGCTTTCAAAGCAATAATCGGATCGACAAGGACCGTTAGAACATGCGTCGCAGGTCCATGCCATGTGCTTGCAGGGCAGTGAGGACAGGTGATCGCGTCAGCGCCGCAATCACATCTAAACCAGCCCGATTCCCGGCCTATAGAGATGAGTGGAGCACACGTATTTTGTGTCGCGACATCGACGACATTTCATTCTTCAACCCCTCACTCGGAAGCAAGATGGAAATTTTGATCCACCCAAGCATCAAGAGAAGGCTGTCGAGCCACGTCTGGACAAACCTCTCCGAGCAAGGCGTGGTGGCATATTGCATGAGCCCGAAAATAGTTTGTTCCTCGCTGGCTTTGAAACTTGCTCCCCACGTACCTAATCGCATCAGCCGGGCCTGTGATGGTAGTGTCCAGGTGATCGCCAAGGCCGACGTAAACCGGCCGGGACCACCGAGCAAAGAAATTCACGCGAATGATCGAGCCCATGTTGAGGCGTGCCTTGTTGCAGTTGTTCCGGTCTCTGTCTGTTCGATAACTATGATTGCAAAGGCCTTGGCTCTTAAGGCGTCTATTGAGCTCGCTCTCGATCGGCGGCGCTTCGGCCTAACAAGGCTGTCGCAAAACTATAATGTAGTAGCTTAAGCAAGTCTACATTTACTGCACGATAGCGGACAAAGCAGTGATACAAGGGCATCCGGTCCAGCCTTTAAAATCTTGAGCGCCGTATGAGCAGCTGCTGCCTTTCCGCCATCAATAGGGTTGCCGCGGGGATTGCGCTTTGCGAAGGCCTTCGAGCTTGATGGGATGGCATCTCAGGTTGCATCAGATCAACCTCGGATGATGAGTCAATGGTGGTCGAGCAGGAGCTGGAACGCCTCGTTGTCCTGGCCGCCTGCTGGTCACATAGCCGCCGGAAGTTCTATGAACTGCATGTCGCCAAGAGCTCGAAGGTTGCCATAGAAACGGTCGAGCGCATGGCAGAGCTTTGGGAGATTGAGGAAACCGTCCGCGGCCAAAATACTCACGCCCGTGTCGCAGCGCGTCAGGAACGTTCGGCGACTATTGTCCGTGACCTCTTCACACTTTGGCAGGTGACACTGCCGCGGGTCTCGGGAAAATCTAAACTCGCCGACTTTGTTGAGCGGGCAATCAGACCCCAAGCTATCATCAGGAAGAACAGCCTCTTCGCTGGCAGCGATGGTGGCGGCAGGACGTGGGCGACAGTCGCGACGCTGCTGCAAACGGCAAAGATGAAGGCTGTCGATCCCCAAGCTTGGCTCACCCAAACGCTAGAGCGCCTCGCAAACGGATGGCCCAGCAGCGAGATCGACGCTCTCATGACATGAAATTACCAGGCCTAAACGGCCTCAGCTTCCCGCTTACGATCGAACCAAGATCGGATGCGGCTTAAGCACTTGAAAGGACTCGAACTTAGATCAGCGCTTATGAGTCGCTAAGTTGCTGAACATCCAATAAGTTGACCGATTCAGATAACAGGGCGGTGTTGAACCGTTGTTCTGGGGCACTCCCAAGCCACACGGCTTGTTTGAAGCCGGATAAGCAACTTTATCTTAAGTCCTCGCCATCCATTTCGAAACATGGGCTAGCGACTGATTAATGACCTGGTGCATATCGAGGTACTTATAGGTACCGCATCTGCCGATAAAGAACATATGATCATCACCTGCAGCTCGCGCAGCGTAACGCTCATAAAGACTTTCGTGCATGTGATCGCGGTCCATGACTGGGTAGTAGCGCTCAAAATTGTTGTCGCGATAGCAGCATGGCTCCTCGATCGTTCGCAGCACGTGTGAGGTCTCACGCACGTGATGTCCGGGTAACACGTGCCACCAAGTTTCGCGTGAATAGGGATAAGCGTGTGTGTAGTTAATCGTTGCATCCTCCTCTGCGTCTGCGGCGATGTGCTCGCTGAGGTGAAAGCGAATGGAGCGATAAGGCAGTTCGCCGAGGTCGAACTCATAAAATTCGTCTATCGGCATGCTGTTGAAACAAGCATCATAGCCAGCGAGTTTATCCTTGGAAAAGGACGTGCTTAGGCTCACCGAAATGCGGTCGTGATCGAAAATCCTCTCAAACGCTTTAGTATAACCTTCTGCCGGCATTGCCTGAAATGTGTCGGTAAGAAAATAGCGCGGATCTCGATCTGTGCGTATCTGCAGACGACGAACGACTGCCGCATCGATTTCCGAAAGATCCATCTGCCACATCTTTTTCGTATAGGGGCGAAAAAAGAGGTCAGTCAATTTCTTGCCGATCGTGGAATAAAGATGATCTTCGGCGCTTATGACCGGTGATCGAGGAAGTGCGAGCGAGGCGAGATATGACATCACATCTTCTGGTGCATTAAGCTGTGTACCGAAGACGGCATTAATAGTATCGAGGTTTACGGGCAGCGGTACCTTGCGGTCGTTGTCGAGAAGCGCCACAACTCGGTGCTCATAAGGCAGCCACCCGGTGAATTGGGATAGCCACGCGACGACCCGATCGTTGGAAGTATGAAAGAGATGTGGCCCGTACCGGTGAACTCGCACACCACAGTCATGCACATAGTCAAAACAGTTCCCGGCGATATGGTCGCGCTTTTCTATGACATCGACCTCGTGACCGGAAATCGCCAGCTCTCTCGCATAGACCGCACCAGCGAAACCAGCGCCCACAACGAGAAGTTTGGCCACAGCCTTATCCTTTCAGATATGCGTAAAAGACTGGAGGATACCCGCGACCGGCAAAATGACATTTTGGCTTAGAAATCCAGCCTTCACAGCATGTTTGGATGCCGCGAACCATTTGACGGGCTGGGACTTGTTGGTGAAGCGGTATAACAAGTCAAACCAGACCTGACGCGCGAGGCGCAGCCCTTTGAGCTGGAGTCCACCACGGAGGGTTCCGGAAAGGATCCGAATGCGGGGGACGCTGACACCGTTTATACGTGCCCCACGGGCATCGTTGACCCATTCCATCGTAACACCCATCTCGTCCCTGGCGCTATGTCTTTGGGTGTCACGCATGAACTGATGAAGATTGCCACCAACGGGTCTGGTGTGACGCACCGTGATCGTGTCTACGACTGCGACGCCACAGTAGGCGTCGCCTTTGATCTCGCGCACCATCTGAGGCCAGAGAAAATCAAGCCCGAAGCCGCTGGCGGTCTTCTCGATAAACGGAAGCGAGCGAATGAGTACCTCGCGGCTTATGAACGGTACCATCACTTCAACGAAGTTTGTGTACCGGACCTCGAAGCTCGGGTGCTGAAGGGTAATGACATGCGAGTAGTAGGAATGTTCATCCAGGGACGGCTGGTAGACATGATATTCATTCTCTATGCCGAGCGCGAAGAGGCTGTCGATATCTGCCGCAACTGCAACGATGTCATCATCTGGAAGCCAGAAGTAATCATAGCGATCGAGGACTCCGGGAAACTTTTTGAAGAAGCTGAATAGCCCATCCCATTTTCCGCCTTTACAATGATGTACGTAGTCGGCTTCCGGGAATTCTAGCGTTGAGTTGGACCCATAATAGCTGATGCCGACATCGAAGTTTCGTCTACCCGAAACCCAAGTCCGGTGGAGAGTGTTCTCCCCGCAACGGACAACGGCCAGGCCGCGTGGCGACTTTTCGGTAGTTTTCAAGCCGTCCACTTTGCCGCCGGCGGGCATAAACTGACTTCTCATAGTTCACCAAATATCTCCGAAGGCCGCGTCAATTCGCTCCTTGGTCGCCAAAGTAGATGTGAGAGGCTGTTAACCGAGCGACGATATTGACCGGGCACCCACACGCAGCTGGTAAAAAGTAATTAGCGATGTGTCAGGGCCATCGAAAAACCTGACGATTAAATCTCGAGCAACGTTTCAGCAGATCGCTGAAAAAGAGAGATCAGGTTGCCCAGCGGATTGGCGGCTGGGATAGCCACCCACATGATGTGGAGTCCAAGTTCTAATACAGAATACATAATACGCCGCTTACAGCAAGTAATATATCGGAAACATCTCTTCTCGTTGCTCGCATTGAAAATTACAATGCGACTTTATTTGACCTTCCAAATTTCGCGAAACTCCAACATATGGGATCAGTATTGATGACCCCTGAGGTTCGGTAAACAAATCCACTGCGTCATGACCATTGATTCAGTGTCCGAAAGGCCCGGACAAGCCCCACATCAGCAATGTGTGGGAGATGGGGTGGTTGCCGTCCTCCCCTAGCGGCATCGCATGGTGCCGATGGTGCAAACCGCAAAGCAGAGAGGACGGCAGATGGGCGACACAATGATCGGGGTGGACTTGGCAAAGAATGTTTTCCAGCTTCACGGGGCGACGATGACAGGCGAAGTTAATTTCGCAAAAAGCTGGCACGAGGAGAGTTTTTACGTTTCATGGCAGGGCAAGTGCCTGCAGTTGTCGTCATAGTAGCCTGCGGCAGCGCCCATTATTGATTCCGAGAACTCGTCAAGCTGGGCCATGAAGTCAAGTTGATTGCTCCGCAATACGTGCGCCCGTTCGTGAAGCGACAGAAGAACGACGCAGCCGATGCCGTAGCAATCATCATTGCAGCTCGGCAGCCCGAGATGCGTTTTGTCTCTCCCAAGACATCGGATCAGCAGGCTCGCGCGATCTTGTTTCGGGCGCGCGAACGTATTGTCCGTCAACAGACGGAACTGATGAGTGCACTGCGTGCAGTTCTTTAAGAGAAAGGCCTGACAGAAGACCGCACTCGATCACTCGCCAAAAGAGGTCAGAAGCTACTTGCGGAACGGGCGGCAACCTCAGAAGTAATGTTGGTAATGTGACTGGTAGCAATCTTTAAAATGGGAGTTCTTTCGGGTCCGGAACGTCGGTGACTTTAGAACACGGCCGGGACGCTGGCGGTCACCCATGTTGTTGCGGTACGAGCGGGCTCCCGATCCGGCAACCAAGAGAGTTTCTCCGAGCACTTTCGAGGGCCTGCCTTGGTAAACCGCCTTCGTTGGCCAATTAAGCTCTTGAGCGTATACGAACCCGCGACCTATACGCTCTTGAAACAAGCAAGCCGCTGAAATCTTTGAGCCGACGGCAGAGGCATCCTTAGCAACTTTGCCTGAAAGGTTGGCTGCAACTACTCACCACGACCACAGAGTTCTCCTCCTGCAGCCACTAGGTCCTGAACGGTATCAATGTCTTTCAGCGCAGCATTTCCAATATCGATCATCCTGATGGGGACTTTTTGACGTTGAAGCACTTCTTTTGCTCCTTTGTCGCCATCTAGTTTTTGCATCTGCGAAAAAATTGCGGATGGGACGACAACCGGGTGCCCTGGCTTATCACCATCCGCGCCGCGCACGAGCGCATCTTGGCCTGATCGAAAAGCCATCAAGAGTTTGGTGATATGTGCGGTCGTGATCTCCGGCATATCGGCGAGCATAACAAGAACACCATCACAATCCGCAAAGGAGGCATGCCTAAATCCACAGGCTAGCGACGCCCCCATCCCTTCTTCGAAATGCTTGTTGTACGTTGTGGAGAGCGGCAATCCCTTCAAGGCCATTTCGATCTCTGACGATCGGTGTCCGGTCACGACAGTTACAGATCTCAGGTCAGAACGCAGCATCGTCTCCGCGGATTTTCGTACCAGTGGAACTCCTTCGAACTCGGCCAGAAGCTTGTGACAACCTTCCGGCATCCGGCTCGATCGACCCGCTGCTAAAAGTAAACCGCCGACGGTCTTCATCTTCAATTTTCCTTAGCCGCCTGTCACGCTCATATGCCGCGATACCGCCGGCCGGTTATTCCGGTCAATTATAAAATCATGGCCCTGTGGCTTGCGCGCGATCGCCTCGTCTATGGCCGCAGCCAAATGGGCCGGATCGTTGCTTTCGCGAATTACTTCACGCAGGTCGGCGGCATCGTTCTGGCCGAGGCACATGTAAAGCGTGCCGGTGCAGGTGAGACGGACGCGATTGCAGCCCTCGCAGAAATTATGGGTCATCGGCGTGATGAAGCCCATGCGGCCGCCTGTCTCGGCCACTTCGACATAACGGGCTGGGCCACCGGTCTTAAAGGGGATGTCCCTCAAGGAGAATTGTTTCTCGAGATTTTCGCGCAATACCGATAGCGGCAAGTAGCGATCGGTACGATCTTCCTCGATCTCGCCCATCGGCATAGTTTCGATAACGGTGAGATCCATGCCGCGACCATGCGCGAAAAGCAACATGGCGGGGATTTCGTCTTCGTTGAAATCCTTGAGGGCAACGGCGTTGAGTTTGATCTTCAAGCCAGCTTTCTGGGCAGCGTCAATGCCTTCCATGACCTTGGAGAAATTGCCCCAGCGGGTGATTTTCTTGAATTTCTGCGGATCGAGCGTATCGAGTGAGACGTTGATACGGCGCACGCCAGCATCGTACAGTTCCTGCGAGAAGCGGGCGAGCTGCGAGCCATTGGTGGTGAGCGTCAGTTCGTCGAGATGGCCGGTTTCGATATGGCGGCCGATCGAGCGCACCAGATGCATGATGTTCTTGCGCACCAGCGGTTCGCCGCCGGTCAGTCGTAGTTTTCGGACACCCTTGGCCACAAAGGCGGAACATAGCCGGTCGAGTTCCTCCAGCGACAGAATATCCTTTTTCGGCAGAAAGCTCATGTTTTCCGACATGCAATAAGTGCAGCGGAAATCGCAGCGGTCTGTGACGGAGACGCGTAGATAGGTTACGGCCCGACCGAACCTGTCGATCATGTGCGCCTGCTGGTTTTGGGATAGCACCCTGTCCAGTAGCATGGCAGTCATCCAAAGTTCTCCAGTCTTGCAGCGGCAATGTCTGCGAGCACCGAGAGCGCCAAAGAAGCCGAGTCTCGTGTCGGACCAAACAAGCCAATTGGAGCTTTTATTCGATCAAATGCTTCTGAAGATACACCAGTCGATCGCAAGCGATCGATGCGTCGACGGTGCGTCCGGGTGCTACCAAGAGCTCCTATGTAGAACGCAGAGGACGCTAGGGCTTTGGTGAGCCAAACTTCCTCCAGATCCAGATCGTGATGGAGCAGCGCGACAGCGGTGAACGCATCTATATCAATAATCTGCGATGTTGATTTGGAACCAACAACGTCAACCGCATATCCGGACGCTTCTGCCAGCCGGCGGACTGCCTCCGCCTCCCCCGTTTGGCCAGAAATAACCACGCGTGTCTTGGGCCGATAGACCGAGATGAAATCCTCACCGCACCAACCCGATCGCAAGGGAACTTTATCGAGGGGCGCAAGTCTCTGAAGGTCCGGGCTGTAGGCCAACGCCACCGATTTACGACAAGCCAACTCTTTCAAAGCATCGTCCAACACGTCCGTATTGCGCAGGACATGGATGGCTATGGTGATGCCGCCGCCGCAGGGCAGCGTGATGTCGAAGAATGGTGAACCCTCACCAAATTTCACCATCCGGTCCCGGCCATCGGCAATGGCTTGCAATGCCTCGGCCGCCACCGCTGCTTCGACGCAGCCACCTGACACATAACCGCAAAACCGCCCGTCGGACGCAACGGCAACATGCGCTCCGAGAGCACGTGCCGCACCGCCCCGTATCTCAACGAGAGTTGCAAGGGCTGCGCCGCCGTACTGCGCAGCCTCGATAGCAAACCAAAGAATATCAGCAGGGTTGTCTACCGACTTTGCCCGCACCGGGTTAGACATGGTCGTGATTACCGTGTTGCTCAACTTATGTCCTCTGGAGAGTGCGGTGGCCGTGATCGGCCACCGCCTTTGATCAGGCGACGTCCGGCAAATCGCCAATCAGCTTGTCGAGCGTGATCGGGTAATGCCGCACACGCACGCCGGTCGCGTTGTAGATCGCGTTGGCGATCGCCGCTGAGACGCCGCACAGCCCGAGCTCGCCCACGCCCTTCGCCTTCATCGGCGACGAGTATGGATCCGTTTCGTCCATGAAGATGACTTCCTGATGCGGAATGTCCGCATGCACGGGCACCTCGTAACCGGCGAGATCGTGGTTGACAAAGAACCCGCGGCGGGTATCGACCGCCAGTTCTTCCAACAGAGCACCACCGGCACCCATCGTCATCGCGCCGATAACCTGGCTGCGGGCTGTGATCGGATTGAGGATGCGGCCCGCCGCGCAGACGGCAAGCATGCGACGAATACGGGTCTCACCGGTCGCGATATCGACACCAACCTCGACAAAGTGGCCGCCGAAGGTGGACTGCTGGTGCGTTTTGGTGAGATCGCCCCACTCGATCATATCCTCGCCGACAAGACCCTCGTGCCCTGCCGCTTCCGCAAGCGCGACAGCGCGGTTACCGGAACGAACTTCTCCGTTCTCGAACACGACATCCGCGGAGTTGAATCCCAGCTTGCTGGCCACCGCGTCGCGCAGCTTGACGCATGCAGCATAGACGCCCGAAGTGGCGGAGTTCGCCCCGAACTGCCCGCCCGATCCCGCAGAGACAGGAAACCGGGAATCACCGAGTTGAACTGCGACCTTATCCACACCGACGCCCATCATCTCGGCGGCGGTCTGGGCGATGATCGTGTAGCTGCCGGTTCCAATATCGGTCATATCGGTCTCGACGGTGACAATACCCTCCTGATCAAGCCTCACCCGCGCCCCGGACGGCATGACCAGATTATTGCGGAACGCCGCCGCGACACCCACGCCAATCATCCAGTTTCCCTCGCGTCGTGTCGCGGGACGTGTCCGTTTGTCCCATCCGAACTTTTCTGCACCAAGTTTCAGACACCCGATGAGATCGCGATGCGAGAACGGCCTCTCCGGGTTTTCTGGATCGACTTGGGTATCGTTCTTGATGCGGAACTCGATCGGATCCATGCCGAGCTTCTCCGCCATCTCGTCGACTGCGATCTCGAGCGCCATCAGACCCGGTGCTTCGCCGGGGGCGCGCATGGCGTTGCCTTCCGGCAGATCCAGCGTTGCGAGCTTCATGGCGGTCATCCGGTTTTCACCGGCATAGAGCAGACGCGTCTGCATCACCGCCGTCTCCGGCCCACCACCCGGCAGATCGCCTGACCAGCTTTCATGTGCAATCGCAGTGATCTTGCCGTCGCGCTCCGCACCGATGCGGATCCGCTGGATCGTGGCTGGACGATGGGTGGTGTTGTTCGGGATCAACGGCCGCGGCAGCGTGACCTTGACCGGGCGCCCGACCGCTTTGGCCGCGAATGCCGCCAACACCGCATCGACGCGCAGAAACAGTTTACCGCCGAAGCCGCCACCGATAAAAGGCGACATCAGATGCACCTTCTCCTTGTCCATGCCGAGCGTGATGGCGAAATCCGAACGCCACCAATCAATCATCTGGCTAGACGTCCAGACCGTAACCTCATCGCCGTCCCACGCGGCGATAGAGGCATGCGGCTCCATCATCGCATGCGACTGGTCGGGGGTTGCGTATTCGGCCTCGAGCGTCACCGGGGCTGCCGCAAAAGCTGCCTGGAAATTACCAGCCGAACTGTCCGGTTCCGTGGAAGGATCCGGTGTCTCGGCATTGGCCATCTCAGCCTTGAGGTCGAAGGCACCCTTTTCCGGCGCGTAATCGACCCGGATCAAAGCTGCTGCCGAACGCGCCTGCTCGAAGGTTTCGGCCACGACGACGGCGATGGCCTGATGATAATGTTGTATCTCGCTGCCACCGAACAGTTTGGCGGTGTTGAGCTTGCCTTTCTGTAGATCACCGACATCGAGCGCGGTGACAACGCCAAGAACGCCGGGCGCCTTCTTTGCGGCGGCACTCTCGATCGATGTGACCTGTCCTTTAGCAATGGCGGAGCCGACGGGATAACCATAGGCATAGCGCAGTTTCGGATCATGCCACTCATAGGCGTACATGGCGCGACCCGTGGTCTTCAACTCGCCGTCGATCCTGTGAATGGGCTTGCCGACGACCTTGAGCTGATCGATCGGATTGGTCGTTGCTGGTTTGTCGAACTGCATGGCTTATCCCCTCGCCTCTGACAGGACGGCGCCTATCGTGCGCTCGGTCAGCCTGATCTTGAACTTGTTCTGCTCGGTCGGCCGCGCATCCGCCAGAAGGGCGGATGCCATGGCGCGCGCGCCCTTCGGGAGTTCGGTCTCGGCGGCTTCTACGCGCCACGGCTTGTGGGCGACGCCGCCGACGGCAACCTTGCCGCTGCCATCGGGCTGGATGACGGCTGCGACCGAGACCAGCGCGAACGCATAGGAGGCGCGGTCACGGACCTTGCGATAGATCTGCTTGCCACCAACCGGAGCCGGCAGAGTGACGCCGGTGATGAACTCGCCCCGCTCCAGCGCCGTTTCGATATGCGGCGTATCGCCTGGCAGGCGGTGGAAATCGGCGATCGGGATCGCGCGCTTGGCGCCATCCGGCTTGACGGTTTCCACCATCGCATCCAGTGCTCGCATCGCCACTGCCATGTCACTCGGGTGGGTGGCGATACAGGCATCGCTCACCCCAACGACGCCGAGCTGGCGGGTGACGCCACCAATGGCGGAACAGCCGCTGCCCGGCTGGCGCTTGTTGCAGGGCTGGTTAGGATCGTAAAAATAGGGACAGCGCGTGCGCTGAAGCAAATTGCCGGCGGTTGTCGCCTTGTTACGCAGCTGACCAGATGCGCCGGCCACCAGCGCGCGGGACAGAAGGGCGTAATCGCGACGTACCGTCTCATCAGCGGCGAGATCAGTGTTGCGCACCAGCGCGCCGATACGCAAGCCGCCATCCTGCGTTTTCTCGATCGAGCCGAGGCTAATGCCATTCACATCAATGAGATGCGACGGCTTCTCGATCTCAAGCTTCATCAGGTCAAGAAGATTTGTACCGCCGGCGATGAACTTTGCATCAGGATTTTGTGCCGCCGCCGTTGCCGCAGCTTCAACTGTAGATGCCCGTTCGTAGGTAAACGCTCTCATGCCCGCACCCCCGCAACCTCGTTGATCGCATCGAGAATGTTGGAATAGGCACCGCATCGACAGATATTGCCGCTCATGCGCTCGCGAATTTCTTCCGAGGTAAGCGCCGCCTGCTGGGTGAGATTTTCGGTGACGTGGCTCGGGATGTTTGCTTTGATCTCCTCGAGCACCGCCACGGAGGAACAGATCTGTCCGGGCGTACAATAGCCGCACTGGAAGCCGTCGTGCTTGACGAAGGCCGCCTGCATCGGGTGCAGATTGCCGGGCTGGCCAAGACCTTCTATGGTGGTGATCTTGTCGCCCTCATGCATGACAGCGAGTGACAGACAGGAATTGATGCGGCGGCCATCGACGATCACCGTGCAAGCGCCGCACTGGCCATGGTCACAGCCCTTTTTCGTTCCTGTTAGATGCAGGTGCTCACGCAAGGCATCGAGCAATGTTGTGCGGTTATCCAAGATCAGACTCTGGGATTCTCCGTTGACCTCAAAGGCGACTTCTGTGATGTTTTGCAAGGTTTTTCCCCTCGTGTCTGCCGCACGGACACCCGTCGCGGCTCCAGCGACCGCTAGTGTTGCGGATGATGACACAAGCAGTTTTCGTCGGGAAAGTTCCAATTGGATTGGTGTTGGCATCTCAACCTCCTGGCTAATGGCTCCGGCACGTCAGTCACAAACCTCGCCGTCGCTTTCCAAATAGAGGCGCGTTCGAACGGGACTACCCCTTCAGATCCGCATGCACCTATTAGCGAAACGCATGAATGCGCTTAGGTCCTGCAGCCCAAGCAGTAAAAGCTGCGGACCGCGAGCTTGTTCCAAGAGCTATGTCGTGCTGGGAGCGCGATTTTTCACGGACATATGCCAGCCGACAAAGCCCTGTGTAACAACATTGGCAAGTCGTTTGAATGTGAAAAGAAACGAACCCTCGACCCGTACCTCGAATTCGCTATGCCTTGATTTGTCTGTTTGACCGTCGATCATCGATCCACTTCATCGTCGGCGTGACGGCAATGCCATGAACGACAATTGACACAACAACGATTAACAGCACGGTCGCCCAGACGGTCTCCGCAGCCTGGAATTCCGCATGCGCAGTCGCATAGGCAAGATAATAGATCGACCCAAGGCCGCGGATGCCGAATACAGCGATTATGATCGCCTCGCCGTGAGGATGTCCTGATCCTATCAAGGATATCCAAACCAACAACGGGCGAACCAGAACTAGCGCAAGGACAGCGACAACGATCACCCGCCAATCGATGTGAGCGAGAAGCTGGCCACTTACTGCAATGGACCCAAGGCAGACGAGGAGTACCATCATCAGCAATCGCTCGATCTGTTCGGCAAAATCATGTAGCTGTTCATGGAAAATACTTTCCCGTTCGCTTGCTCGGAAGGCGACTGCGGCGAGAAAAACGGAGACAAAGCCGTATCCACCGGTAAGTTCGGTTAGACCATATGTCGCGAAGGTCATTCCCAGCGCAACGAAGCCGTCCTGGGTCTTTGCCAGGCTGCTCCCATGCATCTTAAAAGCCAAAAAGCCGAAGAGCTTTCCAAGCGTCCAGCCCATAGCCACTCCGGCTGCCAGCCTCCAGCCTACGTCAACGACAGCCCAATGCTGGTACAGTTCGCGGGCTCCTGCACTCCCAACTGCCATGGCGATCGCCAGGTGTACGAAAGGAAAGCTCAGACCATCGTTCAAACCCGCCTCAGACGTAAGAGCGAACCGGACCTCGTCCTCCTCGCCTGTCTTGGGCGGCCCAACCTGGATATCGCTGGCGAGGACAGGATCAGTTGGCGCTAGCGAGGCACCAAGCAAGAGAGCCGAGGCCGCAGTCAACCCAAGGATCCAATACCCTAAGAATGCGAGTGTAGCGATGGTCAATGGCATGGCGATCCCGAGTAGCCGCCACGTCGTCTCCCACCTCTTCCATCCAATCGGGCGGTCCAGCTTCAGACCGGCGCCCATGAGAGCGACGATGACGACGACCTCCGTCATCCGCTCAGTGAACTCGCGGTTCTCCAACGGATTGAAGCGAGGCAACAGCGGAAAAGGAGACCATGCCAACATCGCGCCAATGGCGAGGCAAGCAATGGGCAGCGATAATGGTAGGCGCCGCATCATCATCGGCAGCCATGCGGTCAGCAGAACGACGAAGCCGAGTATGGTCAGCGTAACAAGGTAGATATCCACGCACGCTCACTTTCTGCGGTGGTCTCAGCGACTCAAACATTTGACCAATCAAGGCCAGGGACTCAAATCCTGCCCGTCAATAGAAGATTCCGAACGTCGTCCACGATTTGATTTGTCGCGCCGAGCGCATCGATCAGTTGCGCCGGCCTGCTGCCCCGCAGTCCCGCGGTGGTAAGCTTTTTGTCCCGGACATAAGTGTAGATACCGCTGACCGCAAAGGCGGCATAGTGGCTAATGTTGGTGCTCTGCCCGGTGAGTGTGCTGCGGAACAAGTCGCCACCGTAGAATGACCTGCGCGCAATCGGGTTTGCGAAGGCGAGTTCGAGAATAGCGATAAGTTGCCGTTCTTCTGTCACCATATGGTCAACGTCAGGTGCGGGCGGCGCGGGTTTGGCGTTATCGTAACGATCAGGCAGGTGCAGGCGAACTTTCAAGACGGCGGTGTCAGATGCCAGCGTCTTTGAGAATGCTCTCATGAATTCCGCAAATGCGGCTGGATTAGACGTTTGAGACCCGAAATGAATGTGCATTCGGTCAAGGCCATCGTCCCCGTTGGGAACGGGATCCGCAACGCGGTCGACAAATGTCTGCGATCCTCCGGGAAGAGAATAAGCCACAGTGGCGGCGAACATGTTCTGCTCGTCGGCAAACAGGATCGAGCATGCTTGGTTAAAAGCCTCTTGCTCGGCCCTCGACTGGAAGCCGATCTCCACACCACCGTCGAGGACGTAGTTCTCGAAAGGCTTGATGCCTTCCACATCAGGCCAAAGATGCGCGTCCTGTTCACGATGGAAATGGTTCTGCACGTACCAACCGAGACCTGGGATACGCGAACACAGAGGTCCATGGACGTCGCGCCAGTAGGTCGCAAAAACCTCGTGCGGCACCCTCGGGCGTCGAAGAACGGTCGTGTAGGAGTTTATCGCGATCGCTTCATCCCGCGCGGCATAATTCTGGTCGGCTGATATGATGGTCAAGTCATGCTCCTGGTTAGTCAGGAGAACATTCGCCGTCTCTCGTTGTTCCGCATCCGCGGTGCAACTACGCGATACAATCCGCAAATTTGCTGTGAAGAAACCGTCTTTGCCTACCTCGGACTTAGTCGACACACACCGACGACCTGAGAGACATAATGCAGTGCCTGCCCCATCATTAAATGACGGCTAAAGGTCATTACCGGGTAGATGATCCTGGAATAAAGCAATGGATTTCCAGTGCTGTCACGAAAGCATCGGCCGACGGTCATGACCAGCTTCCACTTCTTCGACGCGTTCGCCACGCGATATTCCGCGGTATAGGGTAGGCCGACCCTGACGGCTTTGGATATCAAGCTGGAAAGTATTCCCTGATCGGCCACATGGACGCGATCGATATACGATGAGATTGGCAGTCCCTTCATTGTCTGTAGAGGATCAAGACCGACAGAGCCGCAATCGCGGTGTCTCCGTAGAGACGATCGCTGCTGAGGCCCCAAGTGTAAATCCCAGCTTCTGGCTCATCGCCGAGTAGATTGTCGAGATTGATCATTCAGCTACTCCGAGCATCACCACCCTATCATATGTGCTAGACGTATTCGGCAGTCGCGTGTTTTCATAAGACATCATCGGCATCCTTTCCGGCAGTTGTTGACAGAGAGACACAGCGCTCCCGCCAAACTGAAGGAGCAATCTATGGCGCGGTATTTCTTTCACATCATGAATGGCAAGGTCATTGTCGACGAGGTTGGTATGGAGTTGGCTGGAATGGATCAGGTGCGAATAGAAGCCATTCGCTCGGCGGGGCAGATGCTGAGTGATGGACGACACGCCTGGAAAGGCCAGGCATGGCAGATGATTGTCGCCGACGCGGATAACACTATCGTATTCGGAGTGAACTTCTCGGTGGACCGACACGGTCTCTGATCGATGCTGAATCAGCTTCGTTGTGCCGAGGTCCGAAGGTCTTGCGGCCAGCGAAGGTGAAGATAACTAGGATCGAAATCCGAGTAGTCCTTGAGGCGCTGGACGTCGGAGATCACAATTCGTTCGTCTTTCAGGCTCACCAAGCCGGCTTCACGCAGCTCTTTCAAACTTCTGTTCACATGAACGACTGATAATCCCATGGTGTCGCTGAGTTCTGCCTGCGTCAACGGCAGTTCGAACGTGCCGTCATTGGTGAGGCCAACCGCCTTCATTCTTTCATGTAGTTCGCTGAACAGATGCGCTATCCGATGTGGTGCGGATCTTTGCCCCAGGTTGACAAGCCATTCCCGTAACGTGGCCCCGTCCACAAGCGAGCACATCCAAAGCGCTCGCGCGAGTGAAGGACGTCGCTCCGTAAGCTCTAGTATGGTGCCAGGTGACAGCTGGGCCACGCAGCATGGACTAAGCGTTGCGATGGTGTGATCCATCTTCCGTAGAAGTGCGACGTGGAGATCGCAGAAATCGCCTGGGATCAGGTAAGCAAATATCTGCCTTCTGCCGTCGGACGTCATTTTGTAGCGCATGGCGAAACCATCGACGATCACCAGAACGTTTTCCGGGTTATCGCCTTCCCTAATCAAATCCTGGTCCGCGCCAACCAGTCTGGTATGAGCTGAGACAGACGCCAACCATTCTCGATCGTCACTGCGTAGCGGCTCAAAACTGCCGAGCTTGCGGATGAATGCGTTTGGCACAGCTTGCCTTTCATCTGGTCCGTATCGTCGGGATAAAACATCAGAAAACTCGATGGACTATTAACTATGTGAAGGCGGTGGCTGTATTTCCGCCTAATCCTGCAGTTCAGAAGTGGCTTCGGGGACGTAGAGGTCGCTGCGTGCTCTATTAATCGATTGGACCGAGGCATGAGTGAATTCCTGCGAGCAGGTGGCGCAATGGCTCATGCGATCCGCGACCACGCCTGGGCCAAAACAAGCGTTGGTTCGATCAACGAATGGCCATTGGCATTGAAAGCTGTCGTGCAGACGATGCTACACCAACGTCATGCGATCTGCCTGTCCTGGGGGCGCGACCTCAACATCCTGTATAATGATGCATATAAACCCTTTCTCGGGGCAAAGGAACCCGGGGCCCTTGGCAAACCCTTTTCGGTCATTTGGTCGGACGTGTGGGAGCACGTACAAGGGTTCGTCGAGGACGCTCTCTCTGGACGAGGAACCTACATCGAAAACATGCGTCTCATCATGGACCGCAATGGATTTCAGGAGGAAACATTCTGGACATTCTCCTACAGTCCGCTCTTCGATGACGAGAACAATGTCGCCGGCCTCATCGACGTCGCTGTGGACACAACCGCTGTGGTCCGTAGTCTACAGATCCAGGAGGTTCTTCGCCACGAGCTTGTTCATCGCGTTAAGAATTCGATGGCTGTCACCACCGCTGTGGTGAATGCGACCCTCCGGCATGCCGAAACGCTGGAACAGGCTCGCGAGACAATCCATCATCGGATTACCGCTCTTGCCAAGGCACAGAGCATCTTGAACGACGTGCCGATCGACATTGATGTTGAGGACACCGTGCGTCAAAGCATCTCAGCCCACATGGACAATCCGGAACGTTTCCGGATCACCGGGCCGAAACTCCATGTTTCTTCACAGCAGGGCATTGGCCTGTCACTCGCCGTTTACGAACTTGCCACCAACGCCGCGAAATACGGCGCACTCTCCAGCGAGACAGGATCGGTAAGTATCACTTGGAAGACATCCGGGTTACGGGGTTTCGAGTTTGTTTGGCAAGAGGCTGGAGGCCCGCAAGTCCAACCTCCCACGCGAACCGGCTTTGGTTCTCGTCTGACAAACCAGATCGTCGCCTCGTATTTTTCTGGCAAGGGTGAGACGACCTATGCGGCCGACGGCGTGAGGTTTGTCCTGCAAGGGAGCTACCAAACGGAGATCGAGGTTCCAAAACCACAACCCGACCTATCATGGAATACTTGGGAACAGATGCAAAAAAATCTGGCCAGAGTCATTGGATAAAAAAATCACTAGACACAGCGGAAGAGCTCCTAATGCCAGAAGACAAAAAGGATTACACAAGCGATGCCTCGCGAACCGGTTCCCAGATGGCGGATAGCGATCGACAAAAGCTGCTAGAGGACGCCCAACGGGCGCTTTCAGATAATGGAGATTTTCCATCCGGCGGAACCCATTCATGAGCATCGAAGCAAAACCGCGCATCGCTATGGCAATCTTCGTGGCCGTGATTTTCATGGCTGCTATCGCGATTGTCGGCTTTTACCCGGCTTTCTGGACGCCTGGTGACACGTCGCGCCAGTCTTCCCCGCACGCTATCGACAAAACAAACTGACATCTGGGTTCCGATGGAGGCTTGTGCTTGGAGAGCACGTCTCGCCCGACCGGATACGACCCATTGACTAAAGAAAAAGCCCCAGATTATGAACTGACCCCATAAAGTTGGACGGTTGAATCGCTGAAATGATCTGGGGCTAGGTCCTGTATTGCACAGGACTCAGCCCTTTGAGTTACATCCGGATACGATCGTTGTTGTAGTAGTGGATGTAGTCCCCGACGCCCTGACGCAGGCTATCAATGCTGTCGAAGCGGTTGGGATAGAGGAACTCGGACTTGAGCGTGGCGAAGAAGCTCTCCATTGCGGCGTTTTCGTAGCAGTTTTTCTTGCGTGACATGCTTGCTGGGATATTGCGGCTTTCGAGCATCCGGCTCCATTCCGGCATCTGATACTGCCAGCCCTGGTCTGAATGCAGGATCGGCCTGTCCTCGTCATTGAGGCGGCTCACTGCCTTGTCGAGCATATCCTTGACCAGTTTGAAGATGGGTCGCCTCGCGGTCTCGAAGGCGATGATCTCGCCGTTGTGTAGGTCCATGACCGGCGACAGGAACAGCTTTTCGCCGGCGACACTGAACTCGGTGACATCGGTCTCCCACTCCTGGTTCATGCGCTTCACCCAGAACTGACGTTGCAGCAGGTCGGGTGCCACCTAGCCAGCCTGACCCGTGTAGGACCGGTACTCCTTGGGTCGGACCAGCGACTTCAGTCCCATCTCAACCATCAGCCGCTGGACGGTCTTGTGGTTGACCGCGCCTCCACGCCCACGTATCGCCGCCGTCACCCGGCGATAGCCGTAGCGGCACTTGTGTTCGTCGAAGATCGAGCGGATCGTTGACTTCGAAGCCTTATGCCGTTCGCCCGACGACAGCACCTTGAGTTGATAATAGAACGTGCTGCGCGCCACGCCGGAAAGCGCTAGCAGCCCGTCAAGGGGATGGAGCGGCCTTAAGGCCTGGACTGCTTGCGTCCGCTCAGTGCGCGACGCGCCTGCGTTAAGGCCTCCCGTTTTTTTAGGTATGCATTCTCCATCCGCAGATAGGCCAGTTCAGCCAGCAACTCCTCGCGGCTTCTGACTTCATCACTTGGTGGTCCATCCCCGCAGGTGTTCGTAACCGGGGCGGAGCGACAGGTGGTTTGGGCATGGAACGGGACCCGCCTCTTGGACGCGGAGCCAAGGCTTCAAGCCCGCCTCGCTCATATTGCCTCTCCCGGACCGAGAGGCAGCCAACGCTGCGAATGTCGAACAGCGCTGCCGCCTGCCGACGGGACAGGCCATCCTTCCACATCCGTTCGAGGACCGATAGCCTGAACTGAGCATCGTGATGGCTCTGCTTCCGCGATAAGCCAGCCACGCAATTGGCCGCGTGGACCCACCTACGGACCATGGAATAGTCAGCCCGAAACGCAAACCAACCCCTCGGTAGCTGTGCGTGCCGTCGCAGTGATACGAAACGACCTCCTGCTTGAACGTGCCGCTGTATTTGGACATGCAAAACCCCGAAGTTGGGTGTCCAACTTTCGGGGGTCAGTTCATTCGGCGGGCCTCTGGAGACCTCGCTCATTGTTAGCAGGAAGTTCCTGCCTGACCAGCGCCGGGATTTGTGCTGGTGTTGTTGTTCTGTTCAGACTGTGCCGCGCCCTGCGTACCACCGGGAGCACCACAATTGGTGTTCGAGCTACCCATGTCCTTGCCACCATTGCCGGAATTGCTCATTCCACCAGAATTGTTCGCACCAGAAGAATTGGTGTCGCTGCTGGTCCCACTGCTGTTGCCGCCGCTTCCGCTGTTATTGCCTCCGCTACCATTGTTGCCGCCGCTTGAACTCTGAGCCATCGCTGACGTTGCCAGACCAATAGACAGCGCCGTTACCGCAAGAATTTTCATCATTTTGGTTGTTTCCTTGATACCCTACACAAAGCGAACCTCTGATGCGGAGTAATGTTCCACGCCGTACAGGAACCATCCGCCGTTCGTCGTGTTAGCCTCCGAACAGGAGAACAACATGCGACCACAAGACGAGCCAAGCCTACAAAATCATACCGAGCCGGTAGCGAAGCAGCGGCAGAAAGCGGTTTTCGGCCGCTCTGCGTTGACACTTCTTGCGGTCCTAGCCGTCATCGCCGCTCTCATTTGGATTGGTATCGCGGTCTATGGCATCAGCACAGGCACGTAGGGATGGATAGCGACCTCCCACCTAAAAAGGGGTACGGGCGCGGTTTGGTCGTGCTCGTACTTCTCATACTGCTCCTGATCGCGATCGCCGGATTCTGGATCGTCTTTTTACCTCAAACGACCTGATCCAGGTGCATCAAGCATTTGATTTATACTTGGCCGACTACGGGGCGGTGGGTTTGTTCTGCCGACCAGAAGACTGGGACGCGATTCAACTAGAGACAATCCTGAATGTTTGTACACACCGCTTTTAGGCTCGTCGCGTTGGCGGCTTTCCTTGCTGCCTACATACTGTCGTTTCACCTACCCAATTGGACTAGTTATGAAAACGGCCCAATTGAGATGGCCCAAAACCTTGTTCTTTTGATCGGCGGCCTTCAAGCGATATCCTACGGTACCCAAGCGAAAGAGCCGTGGCGCTATCTATGGTTTGCGGCAGCTCCAGTGTGGTTCATTTGCCTGGGCCGAGAACTCAGTTGGGGAGCTGTTTTTTTGCCGCCGATCAAATTCGCTGCCAGCGGGCCTTTCTACACTAGCGCCGTTTTGCCCTACAAGGCTCTGGTCGCTCCCCTCGTGGGGTTGCTGCTTTTGTTTTCATTCGGGCTCTTTGTTCGGTTTAAACTCTGGACGGTAGGTCTCCTTGCGTCGAAGTCTCGGCAATTACCGGTAATTGAGGTTGCGATGGCTGGCGTAGCGGTTCTGCTCATGACCGCGGCTGAGAACCACATGAATCTTTCGCTAGAGGCCTATCTCGGTTACGGCCAGATATTTGAGGAAACCATAGAGCTTTCAGCCTATCTTTTTCTTCTTGCGGCCCAGCACCGGCTTCGATTAGTAGCCGGGAACAAGTGGTGAGTGAGTTCGAGGGCGTTGAGACTTCAAACATTTCTTTTTTAACCAGTGGAACTCTGGCCATTTTGGTCTGTTAGCGAGTCCCCCACTCGATCATCGAGTGGGTCGTTGCCGAATCAGAGTTGGTTGAAAGGATACTCTCTTGGAATATGAGGCTTCACATGCTTTTCAACCGCTTCAATTGACTCAGTATAATAGTAACCGCGGCAGCATCGTCAGTTCCGTAGAAGACGCCGCCCTAGCGCTCTTGACGGATTGGCCAGGGGATGAGGGTGACCGGTTCTACGAGGCAGTGAAGGCTTGCCTCGATTGCCTTGATCATGTCGTGGAACCAGCATCAGCACGCATAGCTTTCATTCTGGCTGCACAGGAAGCAGGTAACCTCGTCGAATACTAGGTGCGGAGTGTTACACCCATATCAGGGCGGTTAACCTTGGACATTTCTTCCGTAACCCACGGAACTACACCAGTTTGGGCAAGTTACTGATCACTCACCTGGGCCATGGAGACAAGGGCTCGCCATATTACCCGAGCGAGCCTTCGACTCCCGAATTCCGCCTAAATATTTGGGCTGCCGAAACAGCAGGCCCAAGGCTTAACCCCTCTGCGGGAGAGGTCAGCGCTCCGCCCCGCCGTCATCGCTGGCCGCGTTATAGGACGTTGATGATAGGACGTTGATTACATGCTCAAGCGATGGGACGGCTTCACGTCGTTCCTAGACGACGGCCGGATTTGCCTGACGAACAACGCCGCCGAGCGAGCCTTGTGAGGCTTCGCACTCGGCAGGAAGTCCTTGGCTCTTCGCTGGATCAGATCGGGGCACTGACCGGGCCGCACTCGTGGCCACATTGATCATGACAGCAAAGCTCAACGATATCGATCGGTAGGCGTGGCTGTTCCACGTTCTTGCCTGCATCGCTGACACGCCGATCACCAAGATGGAGAAACCGCTACCTTGGAATTGGACGACGGCAGCGCAGACGCTCAAGCAGCATGATCTCTAAATGTCACGTCTCGCTGCTCTACCTCACTGATCCATTCTTGCTGTGAACGCACCAAATCCCTTTTGCTTGGAGATCGTAGGGCGGATTCGCCGCATCGCGGGCAGATATTCGCAATAGAGCCAGTCCTGTAGATTATTGCGCACCTATCATCGCGAGCAGAAAACCATTCTTCTAGCTAATCCATATCGCATTTTGCCCGTTGTCTCCATTCGTCGATAAAAAGTTTAGTCAACGAGAAATCAGTGACCAAGAGGGCGGCCTTCGCCGGATGCTTACGAGGTCCGTTAATGGCTTTGGAAACGGGGGGCTAAGCCCCCCGGTCTTTAGCGTGATGCTTTGTAAAGTTTCTCCGCAATCTCGAACATTTCTTCCGGGGCATAGTCAGGCGTAAACGCCGATGGAACCCCGATTAGCTGCTGGATTTTTCCGCCTTCAGGCATGCCGTCGACGACCTCGAGCTCACCTGGTGGATCCGTAGGCAATGCAACTTCGCCATTACCCCAAATTCCTGACATCTCTTTATAATCGCCTGGGCTGAACGTATAAAGACGGCGGTGAGAACCCTCATCCAAATATTTCTGGCACTCGGGAACTTTATCGAGAGGAATGTTCGGTGTCGGGAGGAATTTCTTGACGTCGACGCCGGTGATCTTTTCAAGCGCCAGTGCGTATGCGTGCGCGTGGACGGAACCACGCACAAGGAGATAGCCGCAGACTTCACGACCGGTCGGATCAGAGAGTGTTTCGTAGACCCGTAGCTTGTGAAGGCGCGCGCCGCATTCAAGGTGAAAGTTGTGCAGGAGGTCGACCACCACGTTGCCCGTGGTTGTGATGAAATCGTTATTCCATGAAACGCCGTTGCTATTGACGGGCATCGCACCGCCGCCACCAGACAGGAACGCCGCAGCGAGGCGAATATCTTTCATCCCTTCCCACGGAGCGCCTGAGATATCGCCTCCATCGCCTTCGTCACCGCCCGGAATGTCTGGACCATTATTGAGCATGGCAACGCCATTGCTAACGAGTTCGACGTGGCCAAGCTCCTCCGCCGTAATGCTGGCGACGAGGCTATAGAATGGCTTGAGCTTTTCCTTGCTGCGGAAATTGAAGCTTTGGAACATGTAGTTTCCAAGCGTCGACATTTCTCCGTACTTCCCGCCGAGAAGCTCCTGCAGAGCGGCGGCGGCATTTGGGTCTGCGCGTTTTGGAGCTGGCAGGTTGGCCTGCAGCTGGTCTACTCTCATGAACATGTGCCGTTCCTTCTTAGTTGGATGACGCCAACGAACAATACGACCTGGATCGAGTTCCCCAGCGTCAAAAAGAAAAAGGAAGGGCGGTCAACCATTGCGTATCGGCGAACGCGCGCCTGCTTATCCAGTCAAAGCTCGCCAGGGGGTCGCCAGTCTCATCTCCAGACGGAGAAGAAGCGCTTAAGAAGTATTTAGCGGGAACTCTTACTGAATTTCTTGTTCAGAGATTTCGACTTGGACAAGATGGGTCAAACCACCGACACCTCGTCGACCGGGAAGATATCCACGATTCCCGAGTCCACGGTGAAAATGCACATCCGCGAAACCATCGCATTCGAGACGAAGAAAGCGGAGTTTGTGGAAAAATTGCTCATCCTAACAATTGGCCAGCACACATTCGTCGACCGCAAAATGGTCTATGCGTGGAGGGAAGCAGGAGTCGAACTGATTGGACCCGTTCTATCCATAGGTCGGATCTCCCGCGTAGCGATTGGCTTAGTCGTGGGCGCGATAATCGACCTAGACCTAGACATTGACGCGCTTATCCTCCTGACTGATCAACTGGATGGGCTGGGAATCCCGGCCATCTTTGCGGGATCGCAGACAGGGAAGGCACAAACGAGCGGCTTCTGCATGTCACGCGAGCACGAGGCGATCACTGCGATCATGGCCGCGCTTCTCACGCAGCATAAAGTGACAAAGCATTAACATATGTGATTGAGCGGCCAATAGGAGAAGATACGCTGAGTTGTAACGACCGCGAGGCCGAACAGGAGGAGCGATCAGTGCAGACAGTTCCCAAAGTATTTCCAACGGTTTTTTCCCCTCGGATATCCGGGCAATGGCGGCCGCGTATCGAGTGGCCGTGACTCGTCCGATTTGCGCGGATGTCGACCCTGTATTTCTTGCCAGGGCGGTGTTGCATTTCTACGTCCGAGCCCTGGTAGACCCTGATCGCCTCAGCGAACTGACGTGCAGGCTCGTAGGCAAACGTCGCGATGAGGGCCGGGAGGCTCATCGCACGAGCACACCAAACGCATCCGCTCTAGCACAGCCCGGATCCCTTCCTGTCAAGGATGGCGCAACACCTCGAGGTAGTTCCAATGGATCGTGATACCGACGATGGTATTCGCGCCGACATGATCAGGCTCATTCCTGAAATCCGGAAATTTGCGAAGCGCTTCTCAGACAATCCCAACGACGTCGATGATCTCGTTCAGGAAACACTCCTGCGCGGCCTCGCCAATCTCGACAAGTTCCAGCCGGGCACCCGCCTCAGATCGTGGCTGTTTACGATCCTTCGCAACTCGTTCTGCACTCGCTACCAACGAAGCGTGAGAGAAGCGCCCGGTCGTGAGGATTGTGTCTCGCTACAGTCATCCGTGCCTCCTGCGCAGGAATGGTCAATCCGAATGCAAGAATTCAACAGGGCTATCGCAAGCCTTTCGCCCGAGCACCGAGGGGCATTCGATGCGGTTCTTGTGGACGGCGACAGTTACGAGGCTGCGGCTAAGAGATGTGGATGCCCAGTCGGCACTGTTAAAAGCCGGGTGAACCGGGCTCGACTAGCGCTCACGGAGCAAATGGGTGGCGCCCCATGATATGGATCCATAATTGCCCAACCTATCATATGTGCTGGTGATCGCCGGGGTTTGCATATCTAATCATCACCTCACCCGCACCTTGTTCGCCAGCTCGTGACAGAGAGACAATGCGCTCCCGCCACAGCACGGGAGCCTAGCCATATGCCGCGGTACTTTTTTCACGTTCTCAACGGCAAAGCGGTCGTCGATGAAATCGGCTTTGATCTTACAAACTCGGACAAGATGCGCACCAAAGCGCTTCGAGCCGCTGGGCAGATGTTGAGTGACGGCAAGCACAGCTGGAACGGTCAAGCGTGGCAAACGGTCGTAACTATGTCGCCGGAACCATCGTTTTCGGCGTGAACTCTCAGTAGACCGCCACGGTCTTTAGGCTTGTCGGATGAACTAGGAAGAGTTCCTCGCACTTCGTAGGGGCCATTTACAAAAGTTCCAGAACTAGGGTGCGCCATATGCCCCTCGCAAGGGGCTGTACCGGCTAGAACTCGGGTAGGTCCCATTCTAACAGATAAGGAACCTGCCGTATCCGCCGCAAGGACTGTTCGTCGTCTCGGCGTTGGGGTGGAGGAACAGTGGGTCGCCTCGGGCGCGAAATGGCAGCCCAAGTCGTCATGAGAGATCGTCGCCGCTCTGAAGGAGATTGGGTTTGTGAGCAACCTCGTGGAGTACCGCGGAGGCACGATGTCTCCCGACTTCAACTAACCATCGTGCCAGGTTCCGACTGTCACTGCTGATAAGGATTGAATGATGCATTACCCCCGTATACTAATGATAGCTGCTTTCGCCATCACCTACTCCTTCGCAACCTTTAGCATGCTTCCGGCCTATGCTCAGGACGCTGCGAGCACAGCGTTCGCTCAAAAGGCTGCGCAGGCCGACATGTTCGAAATCGAAGCGGGCAAAGTCGCTATTGCGCGTGGCAAGGATGATGCCGCCAAACAGTTTGCCCGCGACATGGTGATGGATCACACCAAGTCTTCTACGGATTTGAAATCGGCTGTCGAGGCCGAGAAAATCGAACTTCCAACAGGGCTGACGAAGGAAAACACCGACAAGCTCGCCGCCCTCGAAGTGGCGTCAGATGCGGATTTCGACCAAGCGTATCTCGCAACCCAGGTCGCGGCCCACGAGGAGGCTGTCGCGATGTTTACCTCGTACGTCAAGGATGGGCCTGACGGTCCTATCAAAAACTTTGCGACAGCAACGCTTGGGACGTTGAGAACACATGCGATCAAGGTTCACGGTTTGACCGATAACAAATAATCGCGCTCAAAGCGGTGGAACTTATTACGCGGCTACGTGTTCGATGGCCGCATTTTCGACCCTAGCAATTATGGAGCCTATGATGGCAGAGAAGACTTTGGACGATCTGTTCCTTGATACGCTCAAGGATATCTATTTTGCCGAGAAGCAGATCTTGAAGGCATTGCCCAAGATGGCACGTGCCGCCCAATCCCCTGAGGGCAAGCAGGCTTTTCTGACTCACAAAGACCAGACAGAAGGTCAGATCGAACGCCTCCAGCAGGTATTTGAGCTGATCGGCAAGCCGGCGCGTGGCAAAACCTGCGAAGCGATCCAGGGCATTCTTGCTGAAGGCGAGGAGATCATGGAAGAATTCATGGGATCGCCCGCCCTTGACGCGGGCTTGATCGCATCGGCGCAAGCCGTCGAGCACTACGAAATCGCGCGCTATGGAACGTTGAAAAGCTGGGCCAGTCAGCTGGGGCTGGCGGACGCCGTTCCGCTGCTGGATGCCAATCTGCAGGAAGAATTGCAGACCGACGAGCTGCTTACCCAATTGGGGGAGGCCTCAGCCAATCCCAAGGGCGCCAACAAAGTCGCTTAGATACTGTTCTGACCTCACTGATCAGAGGCCGCCGCCAGGAGGCCTCACTTTTTTCCGAAGCGCGTTCGCTCAGTATCAAACTTGATTTCATGGGCGTGGAACTCCTTCCTCAGCTGCATGTTAGCGAGCTCCGAATATCGATAGCGATCCAGGAGAATTCCTATGACAGTTCCTATTCCAGCCCGTGATAGCGATAGCGGCTTCGCCTCTGGCGCAGCGTTCTATAAAATTTCCTGGGGAGCGGTTCTCGCTGGTGTTGCGATCGCTCTCGCCGCGCAGTTCTTGCTCAACCTCCTGGGCGTTGGTATCGGCGCTGGCGTACTCGACCCGACCACCTCCGATAACCCGGAAGCGTCTAACTTTTCGATAGCAGGGGGCATTTGGTTCGTGCTTGCGGGGATCGTTTCAGCCTTCATCGGTGGCTATATCGCCAGCAGGCTATCGGGGCGACCCGACAAGCCGACTGGTGGGTTGCATGGTCTGACGACCTGGGCTGTGACCACGCTAGTCGTCTTATTCATGTTGACCACGTCAGTTGGCGCTTTGATCGGCGGCGCGTTTTCAGGGCTTTCGAGCGTTATCAGCGGAGCCGGACAAACGGCTACGACCGCTGTGGCAGCAAGTGCCCCGGCGATCTCCAGCGCAACCGATCCGATGGCCGGAATAGAACGGCAGGTCCGCGGATCGACAGGAAATGATCCCGAGGCCCTGCAAGACGCAGCAGTTGCTGCTGTCCGGGCGGCCATGACGGGAGATGAAGCAGCGGCTGAGGACGCCCGGACACGCGCTGCCGATGCAGTCTCACGCGCCCAAGGCATCCCTGTTGATCAGGCCCGACTGCAAGTCGAACAGTATGAGAAGACCTACCACGACAACATTGAATCCGCCAAAAAGCAGGCCGCAGAGGCCGCCGATCTCGCTGCCACGACGGTAGCAACAGGCGCAATCCTTGGCTTCCTTGCCTTGGCACTCGGTGCTGCCGCGTCATGGTTTGGCGGGGTTTCCGGCACGAGGGGCATTTTAAGGACCGACGACAAGCGTCACATCGCAGGCGTGTAATAACAGCTTTCGATGCGAAGCATGATTCTGCACATGGCGCCTTGCGGGGCTTTATGCTGCCGGGGATGTGGTACCCGGCCTTGATCAGATAGCCAGCGCGATGGGGCAAGCGGCGATTGCGGCAACAACCATTCGAAACGATATGAGCGCTTCGCGTACACTGTTGAGGTAGATATCGAGACACGGTTCATCCGCTTTCGACCCCCGGAGTTCACGACCTGCGATCGGGCAAAGATATTTTCTCAAGCCGCGGAACTCGTGAACCAATGGGATGTTCGACGTCTCTAACGAGGAGATGGAAATATGAGCAACCCAGAAGACGATGCCAAGGGCCAGTACGCGCCCTCGCAGGCAGACCGTAAAGCGACCGGTGTTCACAGCGCAAAACCTACCGTGATCACGGGTTCGGAAGATGCGACAGTTCATCGAGATCCACCCGGGAAAAAGTCCGAGAAGGATTTCGATCTGAACTACGATCCCGCAGAGCCGAACGAGCAGAATTCTCGCGGCTAGCCGTTATCATGGGCGGGAGCGAAAGCACCCGCCCCTCCCCAACAATACCGTCGCGAGCCGATACGGCACTCCGCGCATGCCGCATTCGAACACGAACGAGATGTAACACTGACATCGTTGCGTATCGTGTTGGGCTAAACCGGACCACCTTCCGCACCGACCAAAGTGTTGCGCGCCGAACAGAATTTCATCCACAAACTGAGGCAATCCATAAATGAGTGCGACTTGCACATCAGATCTACAGTCAGGCTCAAACGAAAAAGCTTGGCTGAAGATCCTCGCAAAATATCGACAGCCAGATGCTGGTCGCAGCGTCTATGAGCTTGCAATCACAGGGGTACCGTTCCTGCTGCTTTGGTTCGGCACCTGGTTTGCCGTCCATTTTGAGTTCTGGCCAGGCCTGGTTCTACTCGTGCCGGCGGCCGCATTTCTGCTGAGGCTATTCATGCTCCAACACGACTGCGGCCATGGCTCCCTCTTCGGTCGTCGTCGCTGGGACGACTGGACCGGAAGAGTGATCGGCGTCCTGACGTTGACACCCTACGATTACTGGCGTCGAGCCCACGCCGAGCACCACGCCTCGGCCGGCAATCTCGACGGACGCGGGGTTGGCGATATTACGACCCTCACTGTTCGCGAATATCATTCCCTGCCTACACGGGGAAAGGTCGCTTATCGGCTCTATCGGCATCCTGCCGTAATGTTTGGTCTCGGCCCAGCATTCCTGTTTCTGTTCAAACAAAGATTACCTTTCGGACTGATGCGCTCAGGCGCCCTTCCCTGGGTGTCGACACTCGCCACGAACGCCGCTGTTGCAGCGCTCGCTGTCGTGCTGATCTGGGCGGTGGGACTTGTACCTTTCCTCTTGGTTCATCTCCCAATCGTGTTGATTGCCAGTTCCGCAGGTGTCTGGCTTTTTTACGTTCAGCATCAGTTCGAGGATACACACTGGTCGAGGCCGCCGGAATGGAATTTCCCTTACGCAGCTATGCATGGAGCGTCACACTACGATCTCCCCGCGCCACTGCGATGGATCACCGGAAACATCGGAATGCATCATATCCACCATCTGTCGAGCAAAGTGCCCTTCTACAGATTGCCCGAAATTCTTCGGGATTACCCCGAACTGGCGAATGTGGGCCGGATCACCCTCCGTGATAGCCTTGCCTGCGTAAAACTCGTCTTGTGGGACGAGAAGACACAGCGACTAATCTCTTTGAAAGAAGCTCGGGCACAACAAAAAGGCGCGCCAACAGCGTCGCCGCCTGAAGCTCAACGTTCCGTGAAAGGATGATAGCAATGCACAATCTGAAAGAATTTGCCACGAGTTCCAACGGTGACCGATGGTTCCTCGGACGTAACGAGCAGAGCAGTGCAGCATTTGTTCTCCATCGAGGTAATCCTGCGTCGGGGGGGCATGAAACACGAAGCACTGTCGATTCATTCTTGGCGCAAGAGCCGAGGGGACCACAACACGACAGGCTCGCCGCCGCTCTTGCAGCTATCGAAGCGCCAGAAACTGCGGACGGCGGGGAGGAGGAAAAGACTCCATCACTGAAATTGGCCGAGGAATATCTCCGGCTAGGCGGCAAACGGCGAGCTAAGGTCGACGACAACATCGTCAACACGCGGCTATGGGAGGACGAACCCAAGGAGGCTTCGGAATTCTGGATGTCAAGGTTGAGCCAATGGAGGAGAAGCAGCGCCGCGAGGTCGAACTCCATCTGCCCTCGATCAGCGATGACTGACGTCTCTATCCTGCTTTCTCGTTTAACATCTCCGCAAGTCGTTGCGCGTTTCTTATGGAATGACCGTCGCGATCATTATTGAAATACACCCAGACGGTTTTCGCAGACGAGCTCAAAATTCGGTCGGCCCAGACCTGCAGCTCTTGATCACTGTAGTCGTGACGATACCACTGGCTCACACCGTGAAAGCGGACATAGATGTCATCGGCGGTTTTTACGAGTTCGTCCGGTAACTTCGGACCACTGCACGAGCAGAAGATTATACCCGCGGACGAGAAGGCTTCGTACACCGTCGCATTCCACCAGCTTTTATGACGAAATTCCACGACATTGCGACGCCGCGGATCAAGCTGAGAAAGGATCGAGTGAAGAGTTTCGGCTGAGTATCGGACGCTCGGCGGGAGCTGGAACAGGAAACACCCCATTTGAGGCCCGAGCATATCCGCGATATAACCAAAATCCTGGATCAAGGTTTCCGTTTCATCGAAACGCTTGATGTGGGTGATGAGCTCACAGACCTTGATCGAGTAAACGAATCCCGGATCGGCCTGGCGGATCCACGTCTTAACCGCACCCACTGTCGGCCAGGAATAAAACGGCGCGTTCAGCTCGACCGTTTTGAAACGGCCCTCGTAGATCGAAAACCATTGGCTTGATGGCACGTCGGAGGGATACATGGCCCCTTTCCAATGCCAGTAATACCACCCGGAGCAGCCGATATGGACGTATCCGGATACCGGGTCAGACGCCACTGGTTCGAGCGTGGGCCGCGATATGCGAAGTTCGTGCATTCTGGCTGCGCGCGTGACATTGGCATCGCGCTGTTTTTGACGGCGCTCGGCTCGTCGGATGCGGCGCACAGCAATCTCGTCTTCCGATAGTTCACTCACCGTGCTTCTCGCGGTCCCACAGGGGAAGAGCGGTCATTCGATATGATGACCCAGTGGGGAGTTGGCGTAATCCGACAACAACGCAGCGACGTCATCGTAAATGGCAATCGCGCCAGCATTCCGCAGGAGCTCATCCGCAAACCCTCCGGACCGCAACGCCACTGTGGAAATGCCAATTTTGCGGGCCGCCTCGACGTCGTAGGGAGAATCCCCACCACCATCACTTCCTCGGCCGTAACACCCTTCAATTTTGCCAGCGCGGTCGAAAAGATATCGGGAGACGGTTTGGTGTTTTCCACTTCGCCGCCACTTGTCGTGGCGGCCACGAGCTCCCTGATATTCAGTTCGTCCATATAGTGACTGAGATCATCCTGCGAAGCCGAAGAGGCCAGTACGACCTGCTGCTGACATTCACTGGAATGTGCAAGCAGCTCGAAAGCGTGCCGGAACGGTTTGACAGACGCGCGATACTTGCGACGGAAAATCCCGCCCTGCAACTTTCCCAGTTCCTGACATGTTGCGGCATCAAGGTCCGGCACGAGCGCGGGTATCAGCATATCGGCGCCCTTGCCGATCTGAGCATGAATTTCCGGCCCTGAGAAGTTCATTCCGATGCTCTCAAATGCCTCGCGCCAGGCAAGCACGTGCAGGTCGTTGCTGTCCACGAGCGTGCCATCGATATCGAAAAGGATCGCCTTGACCTGCATTTCGGATCCCAATCATAAGATTTGTTTCAGATACCCGCGACGATTTGCGTAGCAGTTTCGCAACTGCGCAGACGGCTAGGCATGGCCGGCGCAAAAGTCGTCATCTTCAACACCAGTGGAGTATTTTGTCTTCGCTTGCCGGATTGAAGCGAGATGGACGGAGAGTGCTGATCTAAAAGCCAGTATCTCTTGCCGTCTTATGTGGGCCGCGGCAGCACGCAACAGCATTTTCGAACTTTCGTCGACCATGAGACCTTATTGTCCACCAATCACGAGGGCAAATTTGAGCAGAGCTGTTAGTTTCAGGTATGCATAGCCTTGGACAAATAACTTTGCCGGACGGTTGATACCCATCTCGATACTAAGAGGATGAGGGTCGCTTTCTGACCATTGCCTTGTCGATGCCCTTCTTCGCCTCCTCTGCGAGTTTTTTGCGATTTTCGTCAGCGTTCTCGCCAGTTCTGCCGGCATCGCTTTCCGCGTCAGGCTTGTTATCGGTCATTGGTCCACCTTTCATCGCGGTGCGAACCGCCGCGGGCAGCCATAGTTCCACAAGCGCTCATGTTATTTTGAGGTGATGCGAGAAGTTTCGGCTGTTGAACACACATCGCGGAATCACAACAATAGGCTGCTAGGCGTCTCAGCCGGCTATTGACTACTGAACAGTCAAAGTGTCGATCGCAACAACCCTTCAGCGACTGCGACAACGGCTCACGAGCTGCGGGTCAATTCTTGGGGAATGTGGATATCGATACGAAGTCCACTGTCACGCCAGTTCCAGGCCACCTGCCCATGAAGTTGTCGTTCGACGAGAGTTCGTACAATCTTGGTGCCGAACCCTTCATTGTGTTTATCGCCGCCGAAAGGTTGGGTTTCCTCTGCCCAAGTAATTTCGACGCTGCCACCCGGCTGAATGTCCCATACGACGGCAACAGACCCCCTACCGACGGCCGCCGCCCCATACGTCAGCGCGTTGGTTGCCAATTCATGGAAAGCGAGAGAGAGAGGCTGCACGGCGTCCGGCGTTATAAAAAGGACGGGCCCCTTGAATTCACAGACATTCTGCTGGGGATCCGGAAACTGCGCCAGGATCAGTCTACGAAGGTCGACAGCAACCCAACCTGCTTCGGAAAGGAGAGTGTGCGCCGCTGAAATCGCATGAACGCGGCGCTGCACCGCAATGGCATAATCCGCCGGCTCAGTTGCTCGGCTCAGACGCACAATGCTTTCCACAATCGCGAGGGCATTTCGCGCTCGATGATCAACCTCCATGAGCAACCGACGCTCGGAGGCCTCGAGTTCCTTCATCTTCCGGAAATCAGTCACATCCAGCTGAGAGGCGAAGTAGTAGGCAAGCTGCTGATCGTCATCTCTGATCGGGCTGAAATGCAACTCGTTCCAGAACGCCGTTCCGTCTTTCTTATAGTTCAGAATGTCGACCGTAGCCTCAAGCTCACCGGCTATGGCATATCGAAGTTGGTCGACAACAGCTCGATCCGTATTCACCCTGCAGAAACCTGCAGTTACCTCCAAGTACCTCTCTACTCTCATACCCCGTCAGGTTGAGAAACGCCTTGTTGGCAAGAATGATCGGGTGATCGGGATGGCGGGCATCAGTGAGGACAAGCGGCATACGCGTTCGCTCAAATGCAGCTGCGGATTGCTCCTTGTAATCACGAATCCCGTGTGGAGCTGCGGCCGTAGGCTTGTCGCCATGGGCTATCTGGCACATGCCACCTCATTCAAATGCTGAGCGTAACTCCACAACGAGGTTGTTGTTTCATGGGATATTTTAGGCCCGCCATCACCAGGATTATCATTGCTCCAGCAACAGCCTTAGCCCATCAATCAGCGTCGACTGCAAGTCAGGATCTGATTGACGAGTTAATGTCCTTGAAAATCGAAGCGTCACCGTCGTCGATCATTGGAACTCAAGAATGGCAACAGCTACTCCTCTCGCGCCCCGTCACGGGCTCTGAGAGACGGCGAATAGATCGCCGCCCCGAGCATCGCCGTCCGGAATAAGGGGCTAGGACATTAACTCGTCGATGAAGGGCGTTCGCCGTCTTTGAACGATTGGGCTTCCTCGCGTATGCGATCGTGCGCGACGTCGTGAACATCTGCCGCAACTGAAACGGCCTTATTATAGGCCTCCGAGGCGATGCTTCCAGCTTTATCAAATGTTTTGGAAGCTTCAGCCGATACACGCATTTTGACACCGTCAGCGGCATCGCCAAGCGCTTCATCCTCCATCTGGGTCCGGGGAAGAGCGGCGCCGATTGCAGCACCGACGGCGAAGGCGAGCGCGCCGCCCACAAGTGGTTGATCCTTAAAATGCTTCTGAATGGCCTCATTGAACTGCGCGCCGGTGTGGGCTGCACTGTGCCCAGCGTCAGACAGTGTCTGGCCTGTCTTGCCTGCCGACCGCGTCAGATCGCTCCACGTATTTGAGACCCAACCGGACGCCTCTTCAAACAGCTTCCCCGCTTCGTCACGCAGGTCATTGTACTGACGCCCGGTAGCGTCGGCGAAGCCTCGAAAGGTCTTGCCGCTCTCATCGACAAAATGTCCTGCACGACGCCCTGTCTCGTCTGTCAGCGCCTTATACTGGCTGCCACCACCATCCGTGAAATGGCTATAGCGCTTATCTCCGTCGATCCTGACTGGTCCCGATCGGCGAAGGTCCCCTTTGACGATTGCTAGCGGATACTCCTCCTTACCTCGACTGGCAGAAGATGAAATGTTTGTCTTCGGACCCGCCATCAAACATGCAAGTCCGACGCCCAGCAGTGCCATGGGCATAGGGTTGTTTCTGACCGCTGCACCGAGATTGGACACGTACTCGCCTCCGCCGCTCGATTTGGCGTAATTGAGAATTTCATCTACCAACTGTCCGGGCGACATGCGTTGCCGGATCGCGTCAAGCCGGTCTTCGATGCGACGGCGGTCTTCAGCAATTTCTTGCTCGATTTCCGCAGAATTTCGATTTTCTGAAGTGTAGGCCATCACGTTCTATCCTTCACGATTTTCGCATCCTGATGAAGCGAGGCGGTGGTGCGGTCGAGCTTGAGGTTGCCGCCCTGGAACGCCGCAAGGCCGCGGGTGATGAGGCCCCACGCAACCAATGCGGCGACAAGGCCGACAACAACAGATGAAAGGGCATCAGCGTTGTGTTCTGCCATGCCTTGCGCCACCAGAAATGCGGCAAGTCCATTCACCAAGGCCGCCAACAACACGCCGACGGCGCATATTGCGAGGACCAGACCGGCGGCGAATGCCTCGACGCCGACCAGAGCATGCGCGATTTTTTCGGAGGCTTCAGTCTTTGCGAGATTGATCTCCTTGCGAAACAGCCCGGAAATATCCCCGACAAGGCCGGTTACGAGTTCCGAGAGCGATCTTTCTTCCGTTGAGTTAGCCATTGCTGCGATCCTCTCTGCTGTATTGGCTTGTTGAAGCCGCACCAGACGGGGTGATCCCGATGGATACAGGAGCGGTGGGATTTTGCTCCGCTCTTGTTTTGCCGGCTGTGGATGGGCCATGTGCAGCCGAAGCGGTAATAAACCGGCTGGCGGCCAGGCCAGCAATGGCCGCGACTCCCAGAAAGGCAAGCGGCTGCTTGCGGCCAAAGTCTTCAGCCATTCCAGCGATCTCCGCCAGGCTGCGATCCTGAATGTTGTCGGAAAACGTCTTCATTGAGGTACCGATGCTGCGAGCAAACTTGCTCAAATCCCGATCGTCACCTTGTTCGAGTTCTTGTGCCACCCTGCCGATCGCAGCGGCAACGCTGCTCACCTTGCCAGCAATCAAGTTTTTCTGGCCCTCGACCGAGGCCTTGGCTTTTTCGGACGCACCAGACAGTTCTTGTCGCGCAAAATCGGACGCCGAACTAAAATCATCAGACAGTTTCTGTTTGATGTCGCCCGCCGCAGCGCCTCTCTCGACGATACCGTCGGCCTTTGAAGGGCTGTCCTTGTCAGGACCAGGGGCGGTCCGGCCGGAGCTGAAGCCCTGATTTATGTCCGTCATGAAACTCTCCCTTGAATGATCGGTCGTCATGCGACCGGCGCTCGAACCAGAGGAAGTTCGAATAGTTCCTTCAGCACAGACAAGATTATCGTTCGTCCATAGTCATCGAAATTATCCCGCATCCGGGCGCGGAAAAAAGGAACCATCTGCCACACCTCTTGTTAGCAGCACAGGAGAGGAGCTTTCGTTATGAGCGTTGCTATACGGACTGCCGGTGGGCAGGATACAACGGACCAATCGCCGCGATGGGAGGGCCCGGAAGAAATGCGCCCATGTGGCTATCTCACTGCGAAGGACAATCCCGACGCGGACAGAGACGCAGTCAACGACATTTGGACGCTCGAATTGGGTTACACCGAAGCTGCGGGACTCTTCAGACCACGCTTGATGAAGAACAGGAAACCGACCTGACGCTCTCGTCAATCGCCACGTCTGTGGTGAATCAGAACGCCGAGGGCTAATCTTCGGTCATTTTCATGCATACCAAGATATCCAAAGTTTTTAGGTCGCCGCCATTGGCGGCGTCATTCACACCCGGACGCATATTCTGGGGAGGCTTCACCATACGAGCATTGGAGCAATCGTGATCGATACGAGTAGGATTTTTGAGTTGGACCCAGATCTCACTGAACATTGCAAAAAAACCGGCTTTAATTCTGGCCTTCAGCGCTGAGGACCGCCCACTGATGGTCGGTGCGGGAAGACCACGTAATATCATCGTCATTAGCGACTTCCAGGACGGCCCTCCCTGCAGGGCGGACGTTCCGCCGGCGAGCTTGTTTCGCCGGCAATGGATGGAGGGCTCTCGAGGAGACCCACCGGATCCGTCACGGTCATCAGTGCCGGTGGACGTGGACGGTGGGTATATAGAGCGGTTCCCCCTCGCCGTTCTCAAAAGCGGCTTGGCCGACGCTGCCGAAATATGGACCCATTGGCGAGGAGAGAGCCCTCCGTCGGATCGTTGGGAAAATCCAATCTTACGAAGGCGAGCGTTCCGGATGAACGGGCCCGACGCGCCGTTTCGCTCCAATGATATGCTCGGTTACCTGCAAGCATTTGGGGCCCCGACGATTTTATGCGTTTGGGGCCTCGGTGTTAATGAAGATATCCTATCGGCTTGCCGCGACAGCTTCAAGATCTACAACTCGATTGACGCGCCCGCGCTGCGCGTTCCAATTGAGGTCAGCCGCCATTTTGATCTAGTCCTTACTGGGGCGGAGTGGCAATCGGAAGCAGTACGCGCACGTCATCCGCGGATGCGGACAGCCATTATGCCGATAGGACCAGAGTTCGCCTCCGGCAGCACTTTCAGGCCCCTCGGTCTGCCGAAAACCTATGATGTGATCTATGTCGCCGCAGCACAGCCGTACAAGCGGCACGATATTCTGTTCGAAGCTTTGCGAAAGCTGCCCCGGTCGATCAAGGCGTTATGCGTCTGCGGTTATGGCGAAATGATAGGTGACCTTCATGACCAAGCGCGCAGCTTGGCGATCAACGTCGATTTCGTCGATCCGCCGGGAGTTCCATTTGGTGAGGTTAATCGACTGATGAACCAAGCCAAAGTCGGAGTGGTCTGCGGGGTCAATGATGGGGCTCCCGCCATCTTGACTGAATACATGTTGGCAGGTCTCCCCGTTCTCGCCAACGATCAGCTGTGTTGCGGGCTGCAGTACATCACGTCTGAGACAGGCCGCACGTCTTCGCAGGATAGGTTCCATCAAGGCATAAGCGACATGCTGGAGGTGCACGACAGCTTCCACCCTCGCGATACCGTCCTTCGAAACTGGGCCTGGCAGCACAGTATACAAAAACTCGAGCGGATCATCGACGGTTCTTAGCCGGATATATTTTGCGGCGGTTGGAACTCGTGGACAAATCCTCTGTTCGAGGGGCTGGCGACCTTGGGGTGTTCAATGAATTTAGTGAGTGCATTTACGCAATCGTCCAATGTGAGCGTGCCGGCCAATGCTCCTCTCGTCTGCTTTTCTCACCTAAGGTGGGATTTTGTACTGCAGCGACCACAGCATCTCATGCAACGTTTCTCACTGGAGCGTCAGGTCTTCTTTTTTGAAGAATTCATTCCGAGCGATCATCATCTGCCATACCTGGAGATCCACCCATTCGAAGGAACTAGCGTCAAGGCAATCCGTCCGCGCGTTCCCCATTGGTGGAGCGAAGCCGATCGAGAGGCTGCTCTTTCCCGCCTGCTGGACGATCTGCTGGCATTGCATGGCGGCCGGAAACCTGTCCTCTGGTTCTACACGCCGATGATGTTCGGCTTTGCCAAGCATGTCGAAGCCGCGGCCGTCATCTATGACTGCATGGACGAGCTGGCCAATTTCAAGCTGGCTCCCTCAAACATTAGGGAAACGGAAGACGCTCTGATTACCCGCGCGGACGCGGTCTTCACCGGCGGTTTCAGCCTTTACGAGGTGAAGAAACATCGGCACGACAATATCCATCCCTTCCCGTCGAGCGTCGATGCCCATCACTTCCGCAGGTCCCGTTGCAGATTGCCTGAGCCGGTGGACCAGGCGGCCATCCCTCACCCCCGCCTTGGGTACTACGGCGTCATCGATGAAAGGCTGGATCTTGAATTGATCCGCTCCACGGCGGCAGCGCGGTCCGGCTTTTCATTTGTCTTTCTCGGACCTGTCGCCAAGATTTCGCCCGACGATTTGCCCCAGGCGCCCAACATCCATTACCTCGGGCGCAAAACCTATGCCGATCTGCCGGCCTATCTGTCAGGTTGGGACGTGGCCCTAATGCCATTTGCCCTGAACGAGGCAACCCGTTTCATCAGCCCAACCAAGACACCCGAATATCTTGCGGCCGGCCGGCCGGTCGTCGGCACGCGTGTCACCGACGTCGTGCGCACCTATGGCAACGTGCCCGGCGTATTCCTGGCCGACGGTGTAGAGAATTTCGGGAAAGCCTGCGATGCCGCACTGGCAATGACACGATCGAGCAGTAACTGGCTGCAGGCCGTGGACGAAGTTCTTGCGCAGTCGTCTTGGGACGCCACATTCGACAGCATGTCGGCTTTGGTCGAGCAGGCAGTCTCGTGCAGCGCCACCGTGCCTCCTCCGCCCAAAAGACTGTTGCTGCGCAATCCTCGGCGTACCGAACCGGAAAAATACGACTATCTGATCGTGGGAGCAGGTTTTGCGGGATCGGTTCTGGCCGAACGCCTGGCCGACGGTTCGAACAAGAAGATCCTGGTCTGCGACAAGCGGCCCCATATCGGCGGCAATGCCTACGATCATTACGACGAGGCCGGCATCCTGGTACACAAATACGGGCCGCATATCTTCCATACCAATAGCGAGGATGTCTTTGCTTACCTGTCACGCTTCACCGCATGGCGACCCTACGAACATCGTGTGCTGGCCCAGATCGGCGATCTGCGTCTCCCTGTCCCGATCAACCGCACAACCCTCAACGGCCTCTACGGTCTCGATCTCTCCACGGAAGCGGCCGCGGCCCTGTTTCTGGCGGGCCGAGCCGAACCATGTGATCCGATCGTGACGTCGAAAGACGTCGTGATATCGCAGGTTGGATCAGAACTTTATCGCATGTTTTTCGAAGGTTACACCCGCAAGCAATGGGGCCTCGATCCGTCCGACCTCGACCGTTCGGTAACGGCGCGCATCCCGACCCGCACCAACGAGGACGACCGCTATTTCCTCGATACGTTCCAGGCCATGCCGCTTGATGGCTACACCCGCATGTTCGAGCGGATGCTGGACCATGAGAACATTAGAGTAATGCTGGACACCGATTTTGCGGAACTCGATCAGGCGGGCTTGGCCAGCCACACGATCTTCACCGGACCTATCGACGAATATTTCGGGCACAGGTTCGGACGCCTGCCCTATCGCAGCCTGAAATTCCGTCACGAGACGCATGATGCGAGGCGGTTACTGCCGGTCGGCGTCGTCAACTTCCCTTCGCAGGACGTGCCGCACACGCGCGTCACCGAATACAAGCATCTGACCGGTCAGGTTCATCGCAAGACCAGCATCAGTTATGAATATGCCTGCGCGGAGGGGGATCCCTATTACCCCATCCCCCGCCCGGAGAACCAGGCGCTCTACAAACGCTATGGGGAGCTGGCGCGCGAGCGGGATGACGTGACCTTCGCTGGGCGGCTGGGCACCTATAAATATTACAACATGGACCAGGTCGTCGGGCAAGCGCTCGCCACCTACAGGCGCCTGCAGAAACGACATGATGTCGGCGGGGTCTTGGCCGATGTCCAGCGTGACTGAAAAGCCGCGTATCCTTCTGGCGACCGACAGTCGGGATCCATCCGGCATGGGCGAGCATATGCTGGCGCTTGCCCGTGGACTGAGCCCGCAATGGGACGTCGGCATCTGCTTGATCTCGGAGGATCGCGCAGGCTTGTTGCCCCGCGCCGCTCGCCATGGACTGGGCGTCAGGATTGCGCGAGATCAACACGAGTTCTGCCGTTGGATGGCAACTGCCTCGCTCGATCTCCTGCATGTCCATGCCGGGATCGGCTGGGAGGGGCATGACTTGGCCGCAGCCGGATTGGCCGCGGGCATCCCGGTCATCAGGACCGAGCATCTCCCCTATATGCTGACCGACCCCGAACAGCAGGAGCGATACCAACAGCAGACGCGGGACCTCGCCCACCACATCGTCGTCTCCACCGCCTCGGCTGCAAGCTTCCATGACCGGATCGAGCCGACACGCATGACGGTGATCCGCAACGGCATCTTTCCCCTTGCGCCGACACGCGCTTCGTCGCGGATCAGGCGGGAGATGGGATATGAAAGTCGGATCGTCCTGCTGACGATCGCGCGTTTCACGCCCCAGAAGGACCATGCGACCCTGCTGTATGCCCTGCCCGGCATCATCAAATCCTACCCTTCCGTTGTCCTGCTACTGGTCGGCTCGGGCAACGAGCAGGAGACGCTGAGGGTACTGGCGACCGCGCTGGATATTGCTGACCATGTCCACTTCCTCGGGCAGCGGACGGACGTCGCCGACATCATGGCGATCGCCGACCTCTTGATTCTCCCTTCCCGCTTCGAAGGCTTGCCGCTTGTGGTTCTGGAGGCCATGTCGCTTGGGGTTCCGGTGGTTGCGACGCGAATTGGCGGGACCGAGGAAGCGCTGGGCGAAAATCACCCTTTCTTCGCCAAACCCGGCGAACCGCAGTCGATGGCCACTGCCATCGCTGACGCGCTGGCCGAGCCTCACCGCCTTGCGGTAGTCGGGCAGGCCGGAAGCGACCGTTTTCAGACCAGTTTTTCCGCTCACCGAATGGCTGTTGAGACGGGCGCGGTCTACGACCGTTTCGTTAGCAGGCCGGCCAGCCAAATGCAAAAGGACAATTCCATGAAAAAGACCCGTCTCGCCTTCATCGGCGCCGGGGGCATTGCCCAGCGGCACCTAGACATTCTGGCAGGCTTCGACGATGTGGAGCTCGCCGGTTTTGCTGATCCCGATATCGCCCGCGTCGACCATGCGGCCATGCGCTTCGGCGCGAAATCCTTCCAGCATCATCGCGACATGCTGGACGCCGTGAGCCCGGACGCCGTATACGTCTGCATTCCGCCCTTTGCCCATGGCGAGCCGGAGCGCGATCTGATCGAGCGCGGCATTCCATTCTTCGTCGAAAAACCCGTTTCTCTCGACCTCCCGACTGCCGAGGAGATCTCCAAGGCTGTGACGGCCAGCGGGCTGATCACGAGTGTCGGATACCACTGGCGTTATCTCGATATCGTCGATGAGGCGAAAGGCCTGCTGGCCGAAAACCCCGCCCAACTTCTTTCGGGCTACTGGCTGGATTCCACCCCGCCGCCGCAATGGTGGTGGAAGCAGGACAAGTCCGGCGGCCAGATGATCGAGCAGACGACGCATCTTCTCGATCTGGCACGTTTTCTCGTCGGCGAGGTGACCGAGGTCTACGGGCGCGTCGGCCACCAGGAGCGGCCGGAATTTCCCGGGCTCGACGTGCCGACGGTCACCACCGCAAGCCTCACCTTCGAGGCCGGCGTGGTCGCCAACTTTGCCTCGACCTGCCTGCTTGGCTGGAACCATCGCGTCGGCCTGCACATCTTTGCCGATCGCCTGGCCATCGAACTGACCGACCGCGATATCATGGTCGATGTCGGGCGCGGGCGGCCGATGCGTGGCGCCAATGGCGATCCCGTCTGGCGCGAGGATCGCGACTTCATCGATGCCGTCAGCGGCGGCGAAAACCGAATCCGCTGTTCCTATGCCGATGCGCTCGTCACCCACCGGCTGGCGCTGGCGGTTGTCGCGTCGGCGCGCAGCGGCGAACCCGTGCGGCTGGCCGTACCAGATACGCCGCGCATTCCACCTTCGCCCCTGCGGTTCCAGCCGCGGGTGGAGGCGCCGCAGGGCCTACCGCTCGGTCATCGCAAGGTGCGTTCGCTCGGTGTCGAGGCGCCCGGCCGGGCTTATTTCTTCGAATACGAGGAAGGCCCGACGGCCGATGGCCATGTGCGTCTCGAAACGCTCTATACCGGTTTGTCGGCCGGAACCGAGCTCACTTTCCTGAAAAACACCAACCCGTATTTCCGCTCCCGCTTCGATGGCGGCCGCGGCGTGTTCGTCGAGGACGAGCCCGACCTGCTTTATCCCGTTCCGTTCCTTGGCTACATGGAGGTGGCGCGGGTATCGCAGTCCCGGGCAGGCGACTTCTGCGACGGGGCGGTCATGGCCTCGGCCTACGGACACAAGAGCGGCCACACGGCGGATCCTTCCCATGACGTGCTGATCCCGCTGCCCGAGGGGATCGATCCAGTGCTCGGTGTGCTGGTGGCGCAGATGGGCCCTATCTGCGCTAACGGCATCCTGCACGCAGATGCGGAAGCGTTCGGAATGCACGTTCCCGCGCTCGGCGCCGGCGTGAAGGGCCGTCCGGTCCTTATCATCGGTGCCGGCACCGTCGGACTGATGACCGCGCTGTTTGCGAGGCAACTCGGCGCCTCGGATGTCGTCATCACCGACCCGTCCGACTTCCGCCGCGGCAAGGCGGAGGCAATGGGCCTTACCGCCATGACGGAGGATCAGGCCTGGCAACATGCCAAGGCACGCTGGCATGACGGCGCCATGGGACGCGGGGCGGATCTCGTATTCCAGACCCGCGCCCATGCCGGCAGCCTACAAACGGCGCTCAAGGCCTTGCGGCCGCAAGGCACGGTCATAGACCTGGCTTTCTACCAGGGCGGCGCCGATCATTTGCGGCTGGGTGAGGAATTTCATCACAACGGCCTCAACATCCGCTGTGCGCAGATAAACCGGGTTCCCCGCGGGTTCGCGCCGCTCTGGGATCGTCGCCGGCTTGCCCGCGCGACCCTCGATCTGCTGGCGAAGGAGGGCAAGATGATCCGCGAGCATATGATCACCCACATCGTGGCGATGGACGACGCCCCAGCCTTCCTCACCGACCTGATCGAGAACCGGCCGGACTTTCTCCAGGTCGTGTTTAAGGTGGGCGAATGAGCGTGGAATTTCACCCCCTCCGCATCCTGTTCGTCTTCGCCTGGCTGGTCGTCGGCGGAGAGGAAACCGAGGTGCGTCTGCTTGCACGAAACCTGGACCGCAAGCGCTATCGCATCGAAGTCGTCGCTTGCTTCCGCAAGCCCGGCATGCCGGAACAGACCCATGAACAGCTGCGGTCGCTGGGTGTCGATATCGACACCGCGCCCTACGAATTGTCGTTCGACGACACCGTCGCCTATCTCGCCGGCAAGATCCCCGGCTACGACGTCATCATTTCGTGCCAGAACGTCGCCGATATCTATCCGGCGCTGGAGCGCCTGCATCTTCGCCCACCGCTGATCGAGCATGGCGGGCTCGTTTCCGAAGCGCTGGCGGGACCGAAGCATTTCACCACCCGTTATGTCGGCGTATGTCGTTCGATCCGCGATGCCGCAGCGTCGCTGATGACCGGCCGCGAGCAACATGCCGTCGAAATCCCCTCCATGGTCGATCTTTCCGCCTTCGACCCGCTGCATCGATACGCTGCCCGGACCGCTCTCGGGATTGGCGACGATCAGGTGCTGATCGGCTGGGTGGGCCGTCTCGACCCGAAGAAGAATGTTGAGGACTTCATTGAGGCGGCGGCGCTGGTTCATGCCGTGGATACGCGCGCGCGCTTCGTCGTCGTCGGCGGACCGGACGCGTTCATGTCGGATTATGCGGCGAAACTGAGGACACTGGCGACCGCACGGGGCCTCGACGGCGTGCTGCAGTTTAAGGGCGACCGGAAGGACATCCCTTCCCTGCTGTCGGCATTCGATATCTTCACCTGGCTTTCGCGTGGCGAGGGAATGCCGCACGTCATCGCCGAAGCGGGCGCGGCCGGTCTCCCGGTGATCGCGACGCCCGACAACGGCGCGCTGCAGCAGATCGAGGATGGCGTCTCCGGCCTCTTCGTCCCCTTTGGCGATGCCGCGGCAATTGCCGGGCAGATGCGGTTGCTCATCGCAGTGCCGGATCGCCGGCACGATCTCGGCGCCGCATTGCGGCACAAGGTCGAGACCACCTATTCGGTCGAGGTCGTCATCCCGCAATGGGAAAAACTGCTTCAGGAGGTGCTTGTCGAACGGATTGCAGCCAAACCGTCCGGTCTCTTCCGGTCATTTCTTCAGGGCGGGTTCGAATGTTCGAGCCATCGCCTCCGGCCAGGGGAGAATGGGGCCGAGGGCCGACGCCTCGACATGATCGCGGCCATCGGCCACGACACCCATGCCGCACAGGATTATCGACAGCTTGCCGGCTTCGGTATCCGCACGGTGCGTGACGGATTTCGATGGCACCTGATCGAAAAGGCGGGCAGCTATGACTGGTCGAGTATCCGGCCGATGCTGCGGGCCGCCAAGGATGCCAAGACCCAGGTGATTTGGGACCTGCTGCATTACGGCTGGCCGGACGATCTCGACATCTGGGCACCGCGTTTCGTCGACCGGTTCGCACGCTATTGCGCCGCCTGCGCCCATGTGGTTCGGGAGGAAAGCGACGACGTCCCCTTCTATTGTCCCGTCAACGAGATTTCGTTCTTTTCCTGGGGTGGCGGAGATGTGGGTTATCTCAATCCATTCGCCCATGGCCGCGGCTTCGAGCTGAAGGTGCAGCTCGCCCGCGCCGCGGTCGCGGCCATGGATGCCGTGCTGGCTGTCGATCCACGCGCCCGTTTCGTCCATTGCGACCCCATCATCAATGTCATCACCGATCCCTCGCGACCGTCCGATGCGGGCGTTGCGGAAGGACATCGGCAGTCACAGTTCCAAGGCTGGGACCTGATCGCCGGGCGGATATGGCCGCAGATCGGCGGGAACGAGCGTTATCTCGACATCGTCGGCGTCAACTACTACTTCAACAACCAGTGGATCCACGGCGGACCAATGGTCGACATCGGCGATCCGCTTTACAAGCCACTCAGCAAGCTCCTGATCGAGACCTATGCGCGTTACGGGAAGCCCATGCTGATTGCCGAGACTGGGATCGAGGCCGCGCGGCGTGCGGCGTGGTTCCAATATGTCTCAACTCAGGCTGATCTCGCTATGAAAGCCGGCGTGCCGTTAGGAGGCATCTGCCTTTACCCGATCGTCAACCATCCCGGTTGGGATGACCAACGACCCTGCGAAAATGGTCTGCTCTCGGCAGCCTTCAGCACAACGGGGCGAGAGATCCATCAGCCGCTGGCAGATGCCATCGAGAGCTACAGCTTAGGACCGTATCGATAGGGACTGAAAGTCCTCGAACCGAAGCAGATAAATCTCGAGCCCTTTGGGCTCTTGAGCCAACTCGAGCCTGACACATCTCATACATTCAGGTCGGACGAGCAAGTCATTGAGATATTCCAGTTTCTTTCAAAAAAAGCTTAGAGCAATGACAATGGTCCCTGCACTATCAGCCCTTCCAGCCCTACAGCTCCGGCCTACCCCGTAATTCGCGCGAGCATAGATGCCTTGCGGATGCGCCGAACAAGAATGGCGCCGCGCGGCGATGGGAGCCGGAACCTGACGACGTCTCCGTCATCAATGAAGATCATGTGATTACCGCAAATGAGACAGATGTCCTTTTAATGGCTGCCAGAGGTGCGTAGCCCCTTGCGTAGTTCGGCGAGAACCTCGCCGCATTTCATCTCGGTTTTGGGCGGTGAAAATGAGGCAAATGGGCGCTGCAATCTTTGACGAAATTCGCAACAAATCGGCACATCAGTTCGGCTTTGAGAAACCGGTGTTCTCAATGAATACTTCAGCGCCGGTATGACTTGGGATGAGGTGATAAAGGCACGCCAAACGGGCGGCGTGCTCATGTTGCCAGTGGGCCGGCCTTATGGTGTCTGGCGCGACTGGATGATGGACCATGCAAAAAACACCCGCGCGTCTCGCCTACTTTGGACAGCCTCGCGATTTTGAGCTTTCAAGCGCAGATCTATGCCGGCATCATTACCTTCAGCGGCGCCTCCGGCGGGGGCCTCATCCGAGGCACACTCGGCGCAGCGGCGATGATGCTCGTGCTTGGGCGGCCTTACGGCGCGTTTCTCAAGTTCGTGCGCCAGTTATTTGGTCTTCCATCTCTTCCATCCACCGGGAGGATCGAAGCCTATGTCGCTCGGCACGGAACCCTAACCACCCGGATATCCGGCGTGGTAATTGTCCAGGCCGGCCACCCTTCAAGAGAGATACCGCCGGTCGAGTTCGATGAGTGCGTCCCGCACATCATCAATCGATACTGCTTCCGGCGTACCTGGTAACTGTCGAAGTGCCGGTCTCGAATCTAAGGAGTAGAGATCGGATGCCCAAGCGGCCAATATGGTACGCTTGTCATCAACAGACAGCGCTGAGGTTTCTACCACATCGCTAGGCCGCTGGAGTTGCAGGCCTTGCATCAAAACTACAGGCCCTATGGAAACAGCTTTGTCGGCCAGTTGTTGAAAAGTCGTTGCGTCCATGACCACGCCCTCACTGCACATGGGGATCCGTGTTGTTACGCGACCGAGCCGCCACAACCGCCGGCGTCCCGACCGTTACTAGATCATGCTTTTGTGCGAAAGCCACAAAGAACCCTCGCGCAGTCTCTGCTTCGATCTCGCCACGCAGTGCTGCCTGGCACGCGTTAAGGGCGACAGCGTGAGCCCTGTCTCTGAGTGAGCTTGGCCACTCAACAAGGTTTCGGTAGGCATCTGTCACCCCGCGAACTTGCGCCGGGAACCCCAGGCCGACAAGAATGGTGACGGGTTCTTTGAACATATCGGGTTTCATCATTCTCTCCTTCCCTACCTGGAATGTTGACGGGCGCCATCGCAACGGCGCCCTGACCTAATGTACGAGTTTCAGGATCACGCCGCTTTTTGGGCTTCGATCTGTGCTGGAGCGGCAGGGGTCAGCGTAGGTGCGCTCTGGATCGAAATCTTCCGCGGTTTCAGAGCCTCTGGGATTTCACGCACAAGCTCGATCGTCAGAAGACCGTTGTTCAAGTCGGCCCCATCCACGCGCACGTGATCAGCCAGTTCGAAGCGGTGCTCGAACGGACGACCTGCAACGCCGCGATGCAGATAGCCCTCCGACGGAGATTCTTGCTTCTTGCCGGTGACTGTCAGCAGATTGGACTGGAAGGTGATGTTAAGATCGTCCTGAGCGAAGCCCGCGACCGCGATCGAGATACGGTAGGTGTCGTCATCCGTTTTGACGATGTCATAGGGAGGCCAGTCGTTCGACGAGCGAGCGCGCTGCGCGTTTTCGAGAAGATTGACGATCCGGTCGAAGCCGACGCTCGAACGGTAGAGCGGTGCGTAATCATACGATGTTGCCATAGCCATATCCTCCTTGAAGCAACATGGGTACGGGAATGCCAAAAGCGGCGCTCCCGGCAAAGCCAGCCCATTATCCAGCGGCTGGCGACATTCGATTTTGGTTTGCCGATATTGCGATTCAAGATCTGTCGCGAAAAAAATCGACGGTATTAGTGGATCGAGCGGCTTAGGACGCGATGGGGATAAGTGGCCTTGAACTGCGATATCATTGCACATGCCCGCTGCAACAGGCGCGCAGCCGTTTCAGGCGTATCGCGCGCAAGGTCATCAGCGTTGGCACGGATCGCCTGAGCCAAGTTTGCAGACATCAAGGCGAAACGTCCCTCACCATACACCAGAGCGTCCTGGGACGTTGTCTCAAGCCACCGGGCGAAATCGATAATGATTTCTTCTCTTTCGGAAACGCTCGCGTTTTTCATGATCTCGATATTCTGTTCCATGCGGTCTCGACTCCATACAGACGTGGGAAAACGACCGAGCTCATCAAGCCTCGGCCGCCGCTCAGCTAGGAGACCAAGAAATCGAATTCAAGGTTCACTGCAGCTTGAATTCGCCATCGACGCGCCGCCATTCATTCGGCCCGATCAGGCACTGGTGGCTATAACGAACAGAGTGCAGAGGCCCATCGAGAGAGGCCTGCCAGAAATCCAGGAACTTGCGCATCTCGGGGAAATCGGGTGCGAGATCGTAGTCTTGCCAGACATAGGTCTGAAGAGCGAATTCAAAGTCCGGGATACGATAGAGGATTTGTGCGGTTGTAAGGCCGTAGCCATTGAGCTGCCGCTCCAGGTCCGATGAGAATTGCATGCTTCATCTCCGTTTCGTGACACTGCGAAGGTGACCCAAATTATGACCGACTTCAAGATGGAACCATTATTGTTGTCGAATTTACTCAACGATTGCAGTGCGTTAGCAGCCGACACGGCCGAGTGCTATTTTTTCAATTCACGCTCTTGAAATCGAAATATCTCAAAAATAAATTTTGCCCGCGAGCGCTCGACTGAGGTTCGCACCCGTCCGGATTGGTCACCCGGTCCGGCCAGGGTCTTCAACGTCATCATTTTTGCTCAACGGAGGAAAACATGTCGTTCCGACCGCTTCATGATCGCATTCTCGTCCGCCGGGTCGAATCCCAGGAAAAGACCAAAGGCGGCATCATCATTCCGGATACCGCCAAGGAAAAGCCATCCGAGGGCGAAGTCGTCGCCGTCGGTCCTGGTCCGCGAAACGAAACCGGCCAGATCCAGGCGCTCGACGTCAAGGCGGGCGATCGCATCCTGTTCGGCAAATGGTCAGGCACCGAAATCAAGATCAACGGTGAAGACCTGCTGATCATGAAGGAAAGCGACGTCTTGGGCATTGTTGAAGCCCAAGCCGAACGGAAGCAGGCTGCGTAATCACGCGCTGCCGCCCATCAGTCAAAAAGCTGCCTATTGAAGGAGTGAACAAATGGCTGCGAAAGAAGTCAAATTCAACACCGATGCCCGTGAACGCATGCTGCGTGGCGTCGATGTTCTCGCCAATGCGGTAAAAGTTACGCTTGGCCCGAAGGGCCGCAACGTCGTCATCGACAAGTCGTTCGGCGCGCCACGCATCACCAAGGACGGCGTTTC